>NZ_CBFHAZ010000003.1:0-157426 GCF_965653655.1 Pseudomonas onubensis
GGTCAGTTAACAAATCAGTGACCGACACTCCGCTTTCGCGAGCAAGCCCGCTCCCACAATTAGATTGCGTTACTTCAGTTGGTCGGTGAGGAATTTGAAGTACTCATCGCGCATCTCTGGAATCTCATTGGCCAAGTGATGCCGACCACGCGGCAGCATCAACACCTGCGGCTGGTCGAACTTGCCGCGCAGCACCTGCAAGTTGTGCTGCCAGTCCACCGTCATATCTTCCTCACCCTGCACAATCACCGGCCGCCTTGAGCTGCGCGGGGCTGCTTCGATGCGTTTTATCCAACGCGCCAGCGCGCCCACCCAAGCGGTCGGCAGTTGGCGCGGCTGCAGTGGGTCAGCTTCCAGGAAGGGTTTGAACTTGGGATCGTGGGTGTTCTCGCTGAACCGCCGCGCAATGCCTTTGACGAACGGGCGCAACAGATAGTAGCTGACCTGCGACCAACCCCATGCACGCGGCCGTACCAGGGGCGAGAGCAGGAAGGTCTTGCCTTGGGCCGGGCTGTCGGCGCCGTGGTTGAGCAGATGGTCCACCACCACCGCGCCGCCGGTGCTTTGCCCGAACAGGTGCCACGGTTGCGGCAGTTGCAGCAAATGGGCCTGCGCAAACAACGCCTGCACCACATCCTGGTACACCGCAAAATCGTCGATGCTGGCGCGCGCACCACTGGAAAGCCCGTGGCCCGGCAAGTCGCAGGCGATCACCACAAACCCCTGGTCCAGCGCCCAGTCCACCACATGCCGGTACAGGCCCATATGGTCGTAGAAACCGTGGTACATGAACATTGTCGCCACTGGCACAGCCGGCCACCAGACTTGCGCCACCACCTGGAAGCCATCTACCTCAAAGCGCCCCAGACGGCTCACCGCAGGCACTTTGCGCGCGCCCAGGTCCAGCCCATAGAAACGCTGGTAGACCCGCGCCTCGGCGCTGAGCGGTTGCGCATCCACCAGTGGCCGCAAGCTCTCGCGCAGATGATCGGGGTCAAAACTCACAGGCATAAAGGCTTCCAGACTGACGGTGAAGATGAATATCGAGCTGCGATATTCATCTGTCAGGGCAAGCATGGCAAGCTACGCGACCTTCGAGGATAGTTCCGAATGCGACAACCCTACCGCTCTGCCTTGTTTGCCGGCCTGCTGTTGGTCATCTGCGCCGGCGTGCTGTGGGCGGCTTATGACTGGTTCCAGGGCCGCTACTTGCGCGCATTCAGCGAACACACTGCGGTGTTTTCCGGCGATTCGCTGCGCCTGCCCGCCGAACTCGCAGGCCCAGGCCCGATTCGCCTGGTGCACTTCTGGGACCCGGCCTGCCCCTGCAACGTCGGCAACCAGCAGCACTTGGGCGAACTGATCGAGCAATACGCGCCCCAAGGCGTCGAGTTTTATGCCCTGCAAAAAGCCGGCAGCCACGGCCAACTGCCCGACAATTTGCGCAAGATGAAACCGCTCAATGCCCTGCTCGGCGCCGAGCAAGTGCCGGCCACACCTGCTGTCGGCATCTGGGATCGCAGCGGCAAACTCGCGTATTTCGGGCCGTACAGCGAAGGACTGACGTGCAATTCGAGCAACAGTTTTATCGAGCCTATCCTCAAAGCCCTTGAGGCCGGGCGCGACGTCGATGCCACCCATACCCTGGCGGTGGGTTGCTATTGCCAGTGGAGCAAGGCGTCAAACTGAACGCTGGCTGTTCGACCGGCAAACTCCGATAACCTGGCCGGCAGGCTCCTGTATTGTAAGCGTCCAGTGACATTGCAAGCAGACACGAAACTCCATGAGCCAGTTAACCATCATCCTCTGGATGCTCAACGTTATCGTCGATACGTCCGGCCAACTCGCGTTCAAAGCCGCCGCCTCGGCCAGCGCCGAACATGACGGCCTCGCCCACTGGAAACACATGCTCAAGCGCCCGTGGATCTGGCTGGGGGTGATCTGCTATGTCTTCGAATTCGTGTTGTGGCTGGCGTTCCTGACGCTGGTGCCGTTGTCGGTCGGCGTGATGCTGGGCTCGATCAACATTGTGGTGATCATGATTGCCGGGCGTTTCCTGTTCAAGGAAAGCCTGAGCAAATGGCGGTTGATCGGCATCATGCTGATCGCCTGTGGCGTGACCGTCGTAGGGTTTGAATGATGAAACGTTTTTATATCCTGGGTTTTCTCGCGCTGATCATTTTCGACACCTTGGCGCAGGTCAGCTTCAAATTCGCCTCGGTGCATGCCGAACCGTTAACCATGGACGTCGCCTGGCTGGTGCGCGTGTTTGGCGCGCCGTGGATCTACGGCGCCTTTGTCGGCTATATCGGCGCGTTTTTCACCTGGATGACTTTGCTCAAATACGCGCCGGTAGGCCCGGCGTTTGCCGCCTCGCACCTGGAGTTGATCAGCGTCACGCTGATCTCGGTCTGGCTGTTCGATGACACCCTGACCTGGCCGAAAATCATCGGCGGCGCGCTGATCATCGCGGGCATCCTGTGCCTGGCGCGCAGTGAAGACAAAGAGAGCAAAACCGTCGAGGCCGAACCTTCGCAGCCACTGGTGTCATGAACAAAGAAATCCCGCCCACCGCCGGCCTGCCCTTGCGCGGGCGGGATTTGCTCAGTTTATCGGGCGACCTCGCGCAGTCGCTGGCCCGCCAGTTTTCGCTTCCATTGCCTGCACTGCCCTGCTCTGGCACCGCCGCGTTGATCATCGCCTTGCGCGTGTTGCAGCAGCGCATGCCCGGCCGCACTCGGCTGATTGTGCCGGCGTACACCTGCCCATTGGTGGCATTGGCCGCGCATTACTGCCCGCCATTGCGGGTGGTGCCCTGTGATTTGCAGCCCGCCAGCATTGACCTCGACGAGCACCACCTCAAGCAGCTGTGCGACGACAGCACCCTGGCCGTGGTGGTCACCCACCTGGCCGGGCGCGTGGCGGATGTAGACGCCGCCAAGCGTATTGCCGAATCAGTCGGCGCCGTGGTGATCGAAGACGCCGCCCAGGCGTTGGGCGCCCTCGACGATGGCCGCAGCGTCGGACTTAAAGGCGATGTAGGGTTTTTCAGCCTGGCGCTCGGCAAAGGCCTGACCACGGCCGAAGGCGGCGTGCTGTTCAGCCGCGACCCGGTGCTGCATCAGGCATTGCACCGCCAGTGCGCACAGGACCTGCCCTTCAGCCTGCGCTGGGAGCTGCAACGCAGCGCCGAGCTGTGGGGTTACGCCCTGCTTTACCAGCCGCGCGGCTTGCACTACGTGTACGGCAAAGCCTTGCGCACGGCGCTGGCGCAGGGCGACGAAGTGGCCGCCGTGGGTGATGATTTTTCGGTCAACGATATCCCGTTGCACCGCCTTGGCGGCTATCGGCAGAAGGTCGGCGCCGCCGCACTGGCGCGCCTGCCCGACTACTTGCAGCAAGGCCGTACCCGCGCCTTACGCCGGGCGGCACGCTTGAATGACTTACCCGGCGTCGCGGTGATCATGGACCGGCTGGGGCAGCAAGGCACCTGGCCGTTTTTGATGGTGCTGATGCCGACCGCACAGGCGCGTGATGCCGCCATGGCGAAGTTGTGGACATCCGGGCTGGGCGTGACGCGCCTGTTTATCCACACCTTGCCGGACTACCCCGCCGTCGCCCCGCTGTTGCAATCGGGCGGCGACATTACCCAGGCCCAGGCGTTTGCCAGCCGCACCCTGTCGATCAGCAACAGCCATTGGCTGACCGACGAACACTTCGAAAGCGTATTCGCCCAGCTACAGGTTATTCTCGCCAACCCTGATTGATACGGGCGACTAAGCGGCCATTCAGCTCGTTCTGCTGTGCTTGCCAGATCTGCACCTGCGCCGGCGGCAGTTCTTCCTGGCCATCGGAGGCACTCAACCAGCGTTTGAACTTGCTCTCATAGTGGTAAGCCGACACATCGCCGGTGATGTCCGCTCCGATGATCCGGCCCTGGCAAGCGTCGATCAGGTCGTTCAAATGCTGTTCCAGGAACTCGCCCTGGTCCCAATTGGTGTTGACCACTTCGGGGCTCAACACGTCTTTGTCGATGGACAGGTAAACCGGCAGCGTACGGTCCAACTGCGCCAGGAACGCACGCATCAGCTCATCGGCGTTGCTGAACGCACGGTTGCTGCGCCCGGCGCCGATCCAGTTCATCCAGCGCGTGTCGACGTTGACGTTCCAGTAGGTCAGCTTGCGTTTGAGCAGCGGCGACCAGTGATTCTCCCAGGCGTGGCCCAGGCCGATATCCTGGGAACCGATGCCCAATACATGCACATGCTCGACCTGGGGCAAACGGCTGGCCCAGTAAACCCATGAGCCGCAATGGATACCGAACGGGTAGCGCATGTTGTCGGGATGGTTGTCGCAAATGATCAGCTGGAACTTCTGCTGCGTCGGCAGGCGGTTCAGCAGCAGTTGGCTGAGGTGGTGATAATCGCCGCTGCCGGTGAACACACAGCCGTAATCGCTGGGCATCTGCGCATGCAGGGCAGTTTCCAGTTCCTTGAACTGCGCCCAGCGGCAACCGAAGCGGATTTTTTCCTGCCAGGCCTGCAGGGGCAAGGTGATCGCGCCGGGAATATCACTCACGGCACTGTCGAAATCGAGGATCAGCGGTGCGCGGTCCTGGCTCATTCGGGTTTCTCCTGCTGCCACTGCGCGTCGCTTTCAAAGTAATGGCGCAAACGCTTGCCGAGCTTGCGCAGCAGCGGGTTGCGGATCCAGACCAAATGGCGGGTGAAGGTAAAGTCGGCGCCGAGGCTGGCCTTGACCTGCGGGTCGGTCCAGCCCGCCACGTAAAATTTCAGCCCATTGGCCACGGCGTATTCCAGGTTCACAAACCAGCTGACGAAGTACAGGTTGAACTCCAACGCCTGCGGGTAGTTGAGCCCGATGTACTTGTCGAGCAGCTTGTCGCCCTCTACGTAGCACAGGTTGTAGCCGATGAGCTCGTCGCAATGCCAGTAGCAGAACACCCGCCCGTTGCTGGCGGCATCCTGCAACAAGCTGCGGAAAAACCCCGGGGTCAGCAGATCGAAATGGATTTCGCTCTGGTCGTACACCGCCTTGTACAGGCCGTACAACTGCGCAAGCCACGCCTCATCGTTGAAGCGCGCATCGCCAGTGTCCAGGACTTCCACCCGCAACGCCTCGCGGCTGCGCAGTTTGCGCCGGATATTGCGCCGACGGCTGTGGGACAAACGCGCCAGGTATTCGTCGATGCTGCTGAAGTTGATCGGCACGTAGGCCAATGCCTGGCCTTCCAGGCTGATAAAGCCGCGCCGGGTGCAGTCTTCGATCAAGGCTTGGGCGTAGCGGTTATCCGCCTCGCTGAGCAGCGGCGAGTCGCAGGGCACATCTTTTACGACCGTGAGTTTGCGCTGCGGCGCGCATTCTTCTTGCAGCCACTGCGCGAGGTCCTGGGGCGACACGTTGCGGGGCAATGGCGAATATTCACTGACCGTGGTGCCGACAAAGCAGCTATCGATACGCAGCCACGAACGCCACAAACTGAATGCAGGCCAGCCGCGCACACGCTCCACAAACGCGTCTTCGGCGGTGGTGAGCAGGTCGAACGGCGTAAAGAAGTACGGCAGGCCCTGGTCGGACAGCCGCGCGTCAAAGCCCACCGGCGGGTGCTGCAAGAAACGGCCGATCAGCGATGGCGCTTCCAGGCAGCACGCGTAGGCAGCCTCGCAGCGGCTGGAGTCTGGGATAGGTGGCGTGGCGCAAGTCATGGAAAAAAGCTCAAAGATGACCGGCGCAATAGTAGCTTATTCGACGTATTCGCCACTTGAACCTCGGCTGTCACAACGGCGTATCAGCAATTCCCGCAGTGCTCACCAAACCGATTAGACTCCGTTGACCTTCAAGGTGACTGACTCAAGGACCGTCCATGAAACGCAGCCTGACCGTGCTCGCTATCCTGATTGCCGCCCTCATGGCCGGCGCTGGCTGGTATGTCTACAGCAAGCAACCGACCCGCCAGGGCACCGAGACACTGGCCAACCTGCAAGGCGCAGTCACGGTGCGTTATGACGACCGTGGCGTGCCGCACATTCGCGCCGAGAACGAGACCGACCTGTATCGCGCCCTCGGCTATGTGCATGCCCAGGACCGGCTGTTCCAGATGGAGATCATGCGGCGCCTGGCCCGTGGCGAGCTGGCCGAGGTGCTGGGGCCTAAAGTGCTGGAGACCGACAAGCTGTTTCGCAGCCTGCGCATTCGCGAGCGCGCCTTGAGTTACGTCGAGCACATGGATCACGATTCGGCAGCCTGGAAGGCCTTGCAAGCCTACCTGGACGGCATCAACCAATATCAGGACAGCCACACCAGCCCCATGGAGTTTGACGTGCTGGGCATCCCTAAACGACGCTTTACCGCCGAGGACACCATCAGCGTGGCCGGGTATATGGCCTACAGCTTTGCTGCCGCGTTTCGTACTGAGCCGCTGCTGACTTACGTGCGCGACCAACTGGGCAATGACTACCTGAAAGTCTTCGACCTCGACTGGCAACCCAAGGGCGCCCTCAACCTGGCTGCCGGCGACTGGAAATCCCTCGGCGCCCTCGCCGCCTTGAGCGACAAGGCCCTGGCCGACAATGGCTTGCCGCAGTTCGAAGGCAGCAACGCCTGGGCTATCAGCGGCAGCCGCACCAAAAGCGGCAAACCGTTGCTGGCCGGTGACCCGCATATCCGTTTCTCGGTGCCGTCGGTGTGGTACGAGGCGCAGTTGTCGGCGCCGGGCTTTGAGCTGTACGGCTATCACAACGCACTGGTGCCGGTGGCGTTTTTGGGGCACAACCTGGATTTCGGCTGGAGCCTGACCATGTTCCAGAACGATGACCTCGACCTGATCGCCGAAAAGGTCAACCCGGACAACCCCAACCAGGTCTGGTATCACGGCCAATGGGTCAACCTGACCAGCAGCGAACAGCAGATTGCGGTCAAGGGCCAGGCGCCGGTGACGCTCACCCTGCGTCAGTCGCCCCACGGCCCGATCATCAATGACGTGCTCGGCGAGAATGCCGGCAGCACGCCGATTGCCATGTGGTGGGCGTTCCTCGACACCGAAGACCCGATTCTCGAAGGCTTCTACGAACTCAACCGTGCCGACACCCTGGCCAAAGTACGTGCGGCAGCGGCCAAGGTTTCCGCGCCGGGCCTGAATATCGTGTGGGCGAATGCCAAGGGTGATATCGGCTGGTGGGCAGCGGCGCAGTTGCCGATCCGCCCGGCTGGCGTCAACCCGGCATTCATTCTCGACGGTAGCACCGCCCAGGCCGACAAGCTGGGCTTCTACCCGTTCAGCGCCAACCCCCAGGAAGAAAACCCGGCCCGTGGCTACGTGGTGTCGGCCAACGCCCAGCCGGCCTCGCCCACTGGCATGGAGATCCCCGGTTACTACAACCTCGCCGACCGTGGCCAGCAGTTGAACGCGCAGTTGAGCGACAAAAGCGTGAAGTGGGACGTGAACAACAGCCAGGCCTTGCAACTGGGCACCACCACCGCCTACGGCCCACGCCTGCTGGCGCCGCTGTTGCCGGTGCTGCGTGAAGTGGTCAAGGACCCGGCGCAGTTGAAACTGGTGGAGCAGCTTGCAAGCTGGAAAGGCGACTACCCGCTGGACTCCACCAGCGCCACGCTGTTCAACCAGTTCCTGTTCAACCTCACCGACGCGGCCTTCCACCCTAAACTGGGCGACGCAATGTTCAAGACGCTACTCGGCACGCGGGTGATCGACGCCGCACTGCCACGCCTGGCCGCCTCAGCGGATTCGCCGTGGTGGAACGGCAAGCGCGCCGACACGGTAAAACTCGCCTGGGACAACAGCCTCGCGCACCTCAAGGCCACCTTGGCGATGACCCGTCGCAATGGCAGTGGGGCAAGGCCCACACCCTGACCCATGGCCACCCGCTGGGCATGCAGAAGCCGTTGGACATGATTTTCAACGTCGGCCCTTTCCCGGCGCCCGGCACCCACGAAGTGCCGAACAACCAATCGGCGATGATCGGCCCTGCGCCGTGGCCCGTGACCTATGGCCCGTCGACCCGCCGCCTGATCGACTTTGCCGACCCGGCCCACGCACTGACCATCAACCCTGTGGGGCAAAGCGGGGTGCCGTTTGACTCGCACTATGGCGACCAGGCGGAGACTTATATCGAGGGTGGGTACGAGCAGGCGCATTTCAGTGATGAAGAGGTGACGGCGAATACCCGTGGCACGCTGAAGCTGTTGCCAGCGAGAAAATAGTGCTGGAAGAATGCGGTCAATGTGGGAGCGGCGGTGCGACGATTCGACTTGCTCGCGAATGCGGAGTATCAGTCACCAGATGTATCGACTGGCACACCGCATTCGCGAGCAAGCCCGCTCCCACATTGGCTTTGTGTTGTAGCGACTAACGAGCTCGCATCCGCCCTGGCGCCTCGCCGTAGGTTTCCTTGAACTTCTTGCTGAACGCCGCCTGGGACTGATACCCCACCTGGGCGGCGATATCCAGCAGGCTCAGGCGCGATTGGCGCAGCAGGTTGAACGCCAGCTCCATGCGCAGCTGGGTCAGCAGCACCCACGGCGACACCCCCGCGACTTTCACAAACGCCCGCATGAAGGTGGCCCGCGACATGCTGGCTGCCGCCGCCAGGCTGTCGATGGTCCACTCATGGCCCGGCTCGGCCAGCATCGCCTGCCAGGCTTTGCTCAGGCGTTTGTCGGCGAGCAAGGCGAAGGTGCCTGCCACCGGCGCCTGACGGGCCAGCCAGGTGCGCAGGATCAGGGTGAACAAGGCCTGCGACAGCGCGTCGATAAACGAACGCGCGCCCAGTTGCTGGCCGTCCGCTTCGCTGCGCAACAAGGCAATCAGCGCAGCCAATTGCCCATCGCCCTCCCACTCACGGCTGGACACCACCAGGTAGTCCGGCAACGCACTGAGCAACAACGACTGGCGGTTGTAGCGAAAGCTGCCGCAGAGCATGTCCACGTCCGGCTGCTCTCCTCCCAGGCGGTGAATCGGCAACAGGCCACCCTCGATGATGGTCTGCGCCACCGGTTTTACCCGCGCGCCCTGGCTGCGCACCAGATGCGTCGCGCCACCGGGCATCAACAGGATGTCGCCCTCCTCCAGCGTCACCTGCTGGCCGCCCGACAACTCGGCGTGGCAGGTGCCCGCCAGCACGATGTGATACGGCGCCACGCCCAGCGGCTCAGGCTCATGGTCCATGGCCCACGCGCCCTGGAACTGGCAGCGCAGGTCCAGGCTGCCACGCAGGTTGGCCAACGCAATCAGGGTGTCGATGGAGTTCATTTGCGAGCATCGATCAAAAAGGTGAGTGGATCGAACAAAAGCGCCCAACCTGAACCGCGCACACTGGCTTCACACCCAACCCGTTCAGGAGTTACCGCAATGTTCAATAACTGGTCCAACTTGCTTGCTAACGTGAATAAAACCTTTGGCGCGCTGGGCAAGAGCAACCCGAAGATGGTCAAAGCCTACATGGCGCTGGGCGAGGCTGCCGAGGAAAACAATGTACTCGACGCCAAGACCCGTGAGCTGATTTCCATCGCCGTGGCCATCACCACCCGCTGCGACGGCTGTATCGCCGCGCATGCCGACGCGGCGATCAAGGCCGGCGCGACCCGCGAAGAAGTCGCCGCCACCCTGGCCACCGCCATCTCGCTGAATGCCGGTGCTGCGTACATCTACTCGTTGCGCGCGCTGGAAGCCTACGACACGCTCACACCGGCGCCGCAAAGTTAAGCCGGAACTGTTGCGGCGTCACGCCCAGCCGGCGGTTGAACACACTGCGCATGTGCTGGGCGTCCCGAAAACCGCATTGGTAGGCCACAGTTTTCAGCGGTGCGGGGCTGCTTTCGAGCATCACCCGCGCCGCGTCCACCCGCGCCCGCTCGACAAACTCGGCAGGCGTTATGCGCGCTTCACGGGCAAACACCCGAGAAAAATTACGCGCGCTCATATTGGCGGCCTTGGCCAGGTCGGCAATGCCCAAATCCCCGGTCAAGTTCGCCAGCACGTACAACTGCACCATCGCCACCGCCGAGGTGCTTTTGGCGTGGGGCGTGAGGAACGGGCTGAACTGCGACTGCCCGCCCGCGCGCTGGGTAAATACCACCAAGCGTTTGGCCACGCTCAACGCGACTTCCGGGCCATGGTCCTGGGCCAGCAGGTACAGCGACAGGTCGATACCAGCCGTGACGCCCGCCGAGGTGTAGAGATTGCCGTCCTGCACGTAGAGCCGGTCGGCATCCACGTGGGCCGAGGGGCACAGGCGCGCCAGGTCGGCGGCATCGTTCCAGTGCGTGGTGACGGTTTTGCCATCCAGCAATCCGGCGCGCGCCAGCATGAAGGCGCCATTGCAGATCGAGCCGAAACGCTGTGCGCGGGCGGCGGCGCCGCGTAGCCAATCATCAAACTGGGCGCCGAAATCCTCGAAGGGCAGCTGTGGGCCACCGGCGACCAGTAGCAGGTCATAGGCTTGCAGGGCCTCGAGGTAGTGCCGATGGGCCTGCAATGCCAGGCCGTTGGAGGCTGCCATGGTGCCGTGGACCAAGCCGATCACTTCAAGCTGATAGTGGTCTTCAGGCGGCAGAAAACGATTGGCCTCGCAGAACACATCCATGGGGCCGGTCACGTCCAGTGACTGGACGCCGGGGAAGATCAGGATGGCGACGGTTTTGCCCATGCTGCAAACACCTTTTCTAACTGAATAAATGCAAAACCCCTGTGGGAGCGGGCTTGCTCGCGAATGCGGTAGTTCAGTTGACACATGCATTAACTGACATACCGCTTTCGCGAGCAAGTCGAATCGTCGCACCGCCGCTCCCACATTTGATCTTCACAGGCCTCAAGAGACTGTTCAGGCTGGCACGATGTGCAACCACATTGGCCGACATCGCACCCTCGCGGCGATAGCCCCTTCGCGGGTACGCGACCAGACTTCACTCATCGGCGCCACCCCCGGCGCTTTGTTGAGGAGAACGACCATGAGCAACTCCATCGCCGGCATCCAGATCCCGGACAGCGCCCTGGCCAAGGCCACCACCGAATACATCCGCGACGTCGAGTCCGACTTGCTTTACCACCACTCGCGCCGGGTGTTTCTGTTCGGCGCGTTGAGCGGTGAGCGCAAGCAAATGGCCTACAACCCCGAGCTGCTTTACGTCGGCGCGATGTTCCACGACCTGGGCCTGGTTGAAGGCCATCGCAGTGACAATGAGCGCTTCGAAGTGGACGGCGCCAACGCAGCGGCCGCATTCCTCAAGCCTTACGGGTTGAGCGATGACGATATCGAACAAGTCTGGTTGTCGATCGCCCTGCACACCACGCCGGGCGTGCCGCAGCATTTGCGCCCGACCGTGGCGCTGGTGACCGCCGGCGTTGAGATGGACGTGCTGGGCATGGACTACGCCGCCTTTTCCAGCGTGCAGCGCGAAGCTGTGGTGCATGCGCATCCACGCGGCGAAGGGTTCAAGGAATGCATCATCTGCGCGTTTGCCGACGGCTTGCGCCATCGCCCGCAGACCACGTTTGGCAACGTGAAGACCGATGTGCTGGTGGACCAGGAGCCGGGGTTCAAGCCGATGAACTTTGTCGAGGTGATTCGCAAGTCGCCGTGGGCTGCCTGACCAGATCGTTCCCACGCTCTGCGTGGGAATGCAGCCATGGACGCTCCGCGTCCGCTCTTGGAAGCGTGACGCAGAGCGTCAGAGGAGGCGTTCCCACGCGGAGCGTGGGAACGATCTTTATCAAGTTAGACCGGCGCAGGCGCCCGGCGCTTGTCCGGTTGCTGCCAACCGTCCGCCGCCGCTTCTTCGATGGCTTGTTGAATCGCCTTCTTGCGCATCTCTTCGGCCCGACGGCTGAAGAACCACACCAGGAAGGTCACCAGCGACACCGCCAGCAGAATCAAACTGGCCACGGCGTTGATCTCGGGTTTAACCCCCAGACGCACCGCCGAGAACACTTCCATCGGCAACGTCGTCGAACCCGGCCCCGACACGAAGCTGGCCAGTACCAGGTCGTCCAGCGACAGCGCGAACGACATCATGCCGCCCGCCGCCAGCGACGGCGCGATCATCGGGATGGTGATCAGGAAGAACACCTTCCATGGCCGCGCGCCCAAATCCATCGCCGCTTCTTCGATCGACAGGTCCAGCTCACGCAAGCGCGCCGACACCACGACCGCCACGTACGCCGCACAGAAGGTGGTGTGGGCGATCCAGATGGTGACGATGCCACGCTCCTGGGGCCAACCAATCATCTGCGCCATGGCCACAAACAGCAGCAACAGCGACAGACCGGTGATCACTTCGGGCATCACCAAGGGCGCCGTCACCAGGCCGCCGAACAGCGTGCGGCCCTTGAAGTGACTGATACGGGTGAGCACGAACGCCGCCAGCGTACCCAATGCCACCGCCGCAATGGCGGTGTAGCAGGCGATTTCCAGAGAGCGTGCCACCGAGCCCATCAACTGGGTGTTGTCCAGCAAGCCCACGTACCACTTGATCGACCAACCGCCCCACACCGTCACCAGTTTGGATTCGTTGAACGAGTAGATCACCAGGATCAGCATCGGCAGGTAGATAAACAGCAACCCCGCCACCAGCATGAAACTCGAGAAACTGAAGCGCTTCATATCTTGCCCTCCATCTCTTTGGCTTGGCTGCGGTTAAACAGGATGATCGGCACGATCAGGATCGCCAGCATCACCACCGCCAGGGCAGACGCCACCGGCCAGTCACGGTTGTTGAAGAACTCTTGCCACAGCACTTTACCGATCATCAGGGTTTCCGGGCCGCCGAGCAGTTCAGGAATCACGAACTCGCCCACCACCGGGATAAACACCAGCATGCAACCGGCGATGATGCCGTTCTTGGACAGCGGCACGGTGATTTTCCAGAAGCTGTTGAAGGTGCTCGAACCGAGGTCCGATGCGGCTTCCAGCAGGCTCTGGTCGTGTTTGACCAGGTTGGCGTACAGCGGCAGGATCATGAACGGCAGGTACGAATAGACCACGCCGATATACACCGCAATGTTGGTGTTGAGGATCTGCAGCGGCTCGTTGATCAGCCCGATGGACATCAGGAAGCCATTGAGCAAGCCGTTGTTGCTGAGGATGCCCATCCACGCATACACGCGGATCAGGATCGCGGTCCAGGTCGGCATCATGATCAGCAGCACCAGCACGGTCTGCATTTCTTTGCGGGCGCTGGCAATGGCGTACGCCATCGGGTAGCCGATCAACAGGCACAAAAGAGTGCTGAAAAACGCCATCTTCAGCGAGCCCAGATAGGCGGCGATGTACAGCTCATCGTCGCCGAGCATCGCGTAGTTGCCCAGGTTGAGCACCAGTTGCAGCTTTTGCTCAACGAAGGTGTAGATCTCGGTGTAAGGCGGGATCGCCACGTCGGCTTCGGCAAAGCTGATCTTCAGGACGATGAAGAACGGCAGCGCAAAAAACAGGAACAGCCAGAGGAAAGGGATCCCGATGACCACATGCCGGCCACCGGGTGTTATTCGTTGCAGCTGGCGTTTGAATTTCTTCATGTTCATGAGCGAAGCACCACGCCGCTGTCGTCTTCCCACCACACGTACACCTGGTCACCCCAGGTTGGGCGCTGGCCACGGCGTTCGGCGTTGGCCACAAAGGACTGCACCAGCTTGCCGCTCGGCAGTTCCACGTAGAACACTGAGTGGCCGCCGAGGTAAGCGATGTCGTGCACCTTGCCGCTGGACCAGTTGTGTTCGCAGGTCGGCATTTCGGTGGTGACCAGCAGTTTTTCCGGGCGGATCGCGTAGGTCACCGACTTGTCTTCCACCGAGGTGGCGATGCCGTAGCCCACGTAGATGTCGCGGTCCAGATCCGGGCACTTGAGCACCGCGTGGCCTTCGGCGTCGTCCACCACTTGGGTGTCGAAAATGTTGACGTTGCCGATGAACTCGCACACCAGGCGGCTGGTTGGGGTTTCGTAGATGTCGATCGGGCTGCCGATCTGCGCGATCCAGCCCAGGTGCATGATCGCGATACGCTCGGCCATGGTCATGGCCTCTTCCTGGTCGTGGGTCACCATCACGCAGGTCACGCCCACGCGCTCGATGATTTCCACCAGTTCCAGCTGCATCTGCGAACGCAGTTTTTTGTCCAATGCGCCCATCGGCTCATCGAGCAGCAGCAGTTTCGGGCGCTTGGCCAGGGAACGTGCCAACGCCACACGCTGACGCTGGCCACCGGACAGCTGGTGCGGCTTGCGCTTGGCGTACTGGCTCATCTGCACCAGCTTGAGCATCTCGGCCACGCGGGCGTCGACTTCAGCCTTGGGGATCTTGTCCTGTTGCAGGCCGAAGGCGATGTTCTGCGCCACGGTCATGTGTGGGAACAAGGCGTAGGACTGGAACATCATGTTGATCGGCCGCTCGTAGGGCGGCATGTCGGTGATGTCCACACCGTCGAGGTAGATGCGACCTTCCGTTGGGCGCTCGAAGCCTGCGAGCATGCGCAGCAGGGTGGATTTGCCCGAACCCGAGCCGCCGAGCAAGGCGAAGATCTCGCCTTTTTTGATTTCCAGGGACACATCGTCCACGGCAATCGTCTCGTCGAACTTCTTCGTGACCCGGTCGATTTTGACCAACACCTTTTTCGGTGTCTGGTCGCCCTCGAGGGCTTTCTTATAGGCGCCGGAGGCAACTGCCATTTACGAAACTCCCAACAAAATTTGAGGTTCGCCCAAGACGGGCGAAACCTTGGATAGTTTGAGCTTTACTTGCCCGTCTTGACCTTGGTCCAGCTACGGGTCATTAAACGTTGCACTTTCGGGGGTAGCTCGAAGTTGACGAAAGTCCGGTCGAGAACCGCCTGCGGTGGGTAAACCGCTGCGTCAGTGCGTATCGATTGCTCCATCAGTTTGTCCGCCCCCGGGTTAGGGTTGGCATAACCGACTTGATCACTGACCTGAGCGATCACCTCAGGTTGCAGTAAATAGTTGATGAAGGCGTGGGCCTCTTTGACGTTGGCGGCATCCGCCGGAATCGCCAGCACGTCAAACCACAAATTGCCGCCTTCTTTGGGAATCGTGTAGGCGATGTTTACGCCTTTGCCAGCTTCAGCCGCACGGGCCTTGGCCTGGAACACATCACCGGAGAAACCGGCCGCCACGCAAATGTTGCCGTTGGCCAGGTCCGAGATGTATTTGGAAGAATGGAAATAGGTCACGTAGGGCCGGACTTTGAGCAGCTTCTCTTCGGCCTTCTTGTAGTCTTCGGGGTTGGTGCTGTTGGGGTTCAGGCCCATGTAGTTGAGCACGGCCGGCAGCATTTCATCGGCCGAGTCCATGAACGAAACGCCACAGGTGGCGAGCTTCTTCATGTTCTCCGGTTCGAACAGCACGGCCCAGGAATCGATATGGTCGACGCCCAGCACTTCTTTGACTTTGTCGACGTTGTAACCGATGCCGTTGGTGCCCCACAGGTACGGCACGGCGTACTGGTTACCCGGATCGTTCTTTTCCAGGCGCTTGAGCAGCGCCGGGTCCAGGTTGGAATAGTTCGTCAGTAATGACTTGTCGAGCTTCTGGAACGCCCCGGCCTTGATCTGCTTGCCGAGAAAATGGTTGGACGGCACCACCACGTCGTAACCGGTACGACCGGCGAGCAACTTGCCTTCCAGGGTTTCGTTGGAATCAAACACGTCATACACGGGCTTGATGCCTGTCGCCTTTTCAAAATTGGCCAGGGTGTCCGGGCCAATGTAGTCCGACCAGTTATAAATATGCACCGTCGGTGCGGCCTGCACGCTCACAGCCAGCGTGATACCTGCACCCACCAGCATGGCTTTGCGAAATAAAGAAATTGGCAAGTGGAGGTCCTCTTAAATAGTTGGGCCTTAAAGTTGTTGCCCGGCAACAAAACCGGCGCGCAACTTACCCTCGATAAACCGATCCGGCAAAACTTTCTGTCATTTAATTTGTGTGAACGGGCTATGTGGGAGCGGGCTTGCTCGCGAAAGCGCAGTATCAGTAGATACATCCGCTGGCTGACACACCGTCTTCGCGAGCAAGCCCGCTCCCACACAAGCCACTCCCACAGCTTTAAGGTTTACTTACCAGACTTGATCTTGGTCCAGCTGCGTGTCATTTCACGCTGGGTTGCAGCCGGCAAGTCAGCAATGGCGTAGAGCTTGGCCTGCACATCAGCTGGCGGGTAGATGCCCGGGTCGCTGGTGATGTCTTTGTCGACCAGTGCGGTCGCCTTCTCGTTACCGTTCGGGAAACGCACGCTGTTGGTGATCGAGGCCATGACTTCCGGCTTGAGCAGGTAGTTCATGAACTTGTAGGCGGCGTCGACGTTTTCGGCATCTTTAGGGATGGCGACCATGTCGAAGAAGCTACCGGCGCCTTCTTTCGGAATGTCATAGGCAACCTTCACCTTGCCACCGGCTTCAGCCGCGCGGGACTTGGCCTGCTGGATGTCACCCGAGTAACCCACGGCTACGCAGATGTTGCCGTTGGCCAGGTCCGAGATGTACTTGGACGAGTGGAAGTAGCCGATCGATGGGCGCAGCTTGAGGAACAGGTCTTCAGCTTGCTTGAGGTCAGCTTTCTTCTGGGTGTCAGTCGGCAGGCCCAGGTAGTGCAGCGCCACCGGCAGCATTTCGGTTGGCGAATCAAGGAAGCTCACACCGCAGCTTTTGAGCTTGGCGATGTTCTCAGGCTTGAGCAGCACGTCCCACGAGTCGATCTTGTCGATACCCAGTGCAGCCTTGACCTTCTCCGGGTTGTAACCGATGCCGATCGAGCCCCACATGTACGGGAAAGCGTGCTTGTTGTCCGGGTCGCTGATCGACACGGCTTTGAGCAGGGATTTATTCAGGTTGTCGTAGTTAGGCAGCTTGGACTTGTCCAGCTCCTGATAGACACCGGCCTTGATCTGCTTGGCGAGGAAGTTGTTCGACGGCACGACGATGTCGTAACCGGACTTGCCTGCCAGCAACTTGGCTTCGAGGGTCTCGTTGCTGTCAAAAACGTCGTACACCACCTTGATGCCCGACTCTTTTTCAAAGTTGGCGATGGTGTCCGGTGCAATGTAGTCGGACCAGTTGTACACGTGCAGGACTTTATCGTCTGCCTGGGCCGCGCCCGCCATTGCGCCCAACAGGGACAAGGCGAGGAGGGTCTTGCCAGCGTTCTTCAAACCTAATGCCTTCATTTGGTGATGCTCCAATTTTTCTTTTTTGGGCCACGTTCTTACAGTGTTAAGCGGCCCGTCTAAAGGGCAACAAAACAGGGCGACAGTCTGGCAAGTTCCGAGGCCGGCTTTCAACCAAAGCCTCATTTATAGCTGCTCAGAATGCAGCGCCCGAAAGCCGCTGCGTTCTGAGCCTAGCACTTAGCCCTGCAATGCCGCCAAAGTCAGGTCCAGGCAATGGCGAGCCTTGGTCACCAGCTCGTCGATTTCCGCGTTGCTGATCACCAGCGACGGCGAAATGATCATGGTGTCGCCCACGGCGCGCATGATCAGGCCATTCTCGAAGCAGAACGTGCGGCAGATCATGCCCACACCCCGGCCTTCGTAACGTTTGCGCGTGGCCTTGTCCTGCACCAGCTCAATCGCCCCGAGCATGCCCACACCGCGAACTTCACCCACCAACGGGTGATCAGCCAGTTCCCTCAGACGTTTCTGCAAATACGGTGCCGCTTCATCGTGCACACGCTTAATGATTTTTTCATCGCGTAGAATGCGGATGTTTTCCAGGGCCACGGCGGCGGCCACCGGGTGACCGGAATAGGTGAAGCCGTGGTTAAAATCGCCGCCTTCGTTGAGCACGGCAACCACGTCGTCGTGCACGATCAAGCCGCCCATGGGGATGTAACCCGAGGTCAGGCCTTTGGCGATGGTCATCATGTGCGGCTTGAGGTCGTAGAAATCGCTGCCGAACCATTCGCCGGTACGACCGAAACCGCAGATCACTTCGTCGGCGACGAACAGGATGTCGTACTTGGCGAGGATTTCCTTGATGCGCGGCCAGTAGGTCTCAGGCGGCACGATCACGCCACCGGCACCCTGGATCGGCTCGGCAATAAAGGCCCCGACGTTGTCCACGCCCAGTTCCAGAATCTTTTCTTCCAACTGGTTGGCAGCCCAGATCCCGAACTCTTCCGGGCTCATGTCGCCGCCTTCGCCATACCAGTACGGCTGGGCGATGTGGGTGATGCCCGGAATCGGCAAGTCGCCCTGTTCATGCATATAAGTCATGCCGCCCAGGCTGGCGCCGGCCACGGTGGAGCCGTGGTAGCCATTCTTGCGGCTGATGATGGTTTTCTTGTTCGGCTGGCCCTTGATCGCCCAGTAATGGCGGACCATGCGCAGCATGGTGTCGTTGCCTTCGGAGCCGGAACCGGTAAAGAACACGTGGTTCATGCCGGCAGGCGCGACCTCGGAAATGACTTTGGCCAACTCCAGCACCGGCGGGTGCGCGGTCTGGAAGAACAGGTTGTAGTACGGCAGTTCTTTCATCTGTTTGGCGGCGGCGTCAGCCAGTTCATCGCGACCGTAACCGATCGCCACGCACCACAGGCCGGCCATGCCGTCGAGGATCTTGTTGCCTTCGCTGTCCCACAGGTAAACGCCGTGGGCTTTGGTGATGATCCGTGGGCCTTTCTCTTTCAATTGCTTGAAGTCGCTGAACGGCGCCAGGTGGTGATCATTGCTCAAGGCTTGCCATTCACGGGTTTGCGGGTTGTTGCTGGACATACCGGTCTCCTAGACTTTTTCGGTGAAGGGCGCGCAGGTTGCCCCGCGCGCCCGGCGCATCAGACGGCGAAGAGCAGGAATTCCCGCTCCCACGAACTGATCACGCGCTTGAAGTTTTCATGCTCGGCCCGCTTGACCGCGACGTAGCCTGTGATGAATTTTTGCCCCAGGTACTTCTCGATGGTCTTGCTGTTTTCCATACGCTCAAGAGCGTCTTCAATGGTCAACGGCAGGCGCAGGTTGCGGCGCTCGTAACCACGGCCCACTACAGGTGCGCTGGGGTTATGGCCTTCGACCATGCCGATGTAGCCACACAGCAAGCTGGCGGCAATCGCCAGGTACGGGTTGGCGTCGGCGCCCGGCAGGCGGTTTTCGACGCGGCGGTTCTGCGGGCCGGCATCCGGTACGCGCAGGCCGACGGTGCGGTTTTCTTCGCCCCATTCCACGTTGACCGGCGCCGAGGTGTCGGGCAGGAAGCGGCGGAACGAGTTCACGTTGGGGGCAAACAGCGGCAGCAATTCCGGGATGAATTTCTGCAGGCCGCCAATGTGGTTGAGGAACAGCTGGCTCATGGTCCCGTCTTCATTAGAGAAGACGTTCTTGCCGGTGGCGATGTCGATGATGCTCTGGTGCAAGTGCATCGCGCTGCCCGGCTCGCCGGTCATTGGCTTGGCCATAAAGGTGGCGGCTACGTTGTGCTTGAGCGCGGCCTCACGCATGGTGCGCTTGAACACCAGGATCTGGTCCGCCAGGGACAGGGCATCACCGTGACGGAAGTTGATTTCCATCTGCGCCGTACCGTCCTCGTGAATCAGGGTGTCGAGGTCCAGTTCCTGCAGCTCGCACCAGTCGTAGACGTCTTCGAACAACGGGTCGAATTCGTTGGCGGCTTCTATAGAGAAGGACTGGCGGCCCGTCTCCGGGCGACCGGAACGGCCAATCGGCGGTTGCAGCGGGAAGTCCGGGTCTTCGCAGCGCTTGGTCAGGTAGAACTCCATCTCCGGCGCCACGATCGGCTGCCAGCCTTTATCGGAATAGAGCTTGAGTACCTTCTTGAGCACGTTGCGCGGCGACAGCTCGATAGGGTTGCCTTGCTTGTCGTAGGTGTCGTGGATCACCTGGGCGGTCGGCTCGATGGCCCAAGGCACCAGGAATACCGCGTTCTGGTCGGGGCGGCAGATCATGTCGATGTCGGCCGGGTCGAGCAGTTCATAATAGATGTCGTCTTCGACATAGTCGCCGGTCACGGTCTGCAACAGAACGCTCTCGGGCAGGCGCATGCCTTTTTCGGCGATGAACTTGTTGGTCGGCGAGATCTTGCCCCGGGTGATGCCCGTGAGGTCGCCAATCATGCATTCGACTTCTGTGATCTTGTGGTCTTTCAACCAATCGGTGAGCTGGTCGAGGTTGTTACTCATAAATGCCTCTGGGCTGTGTTTCCTGACATCCATTAAAGGTCAGGCGTTGGTTGACGCAGCATCCGCGTCGCGTTGCATCGCCCGCTTTCGACAAGCCGAGCCAAAGGCCTGGAAGATCGCGAGATAGTGCGGGTTAGAGCTTACCTGCCATTCGGGGTGCCATTGCACTCCTAAAGCAAAAGCCTTGCCCGACGTGTAAGAAAAAGCTTCGATCAACCCATCGGGTGCGGTCGCTTCGACCTGCAGCCCCGGCGCCAGGCGGTCAACGCCCTGGCTGTGAATCGAGTTGACCTGAATCGTCGGCGGCAAACCCAGGCCCGCCAACACCCCATTGGGGGTAATCGCCACGGCGTGCGCCGGGCCGTACTGGATCTCCAGCGGCTGGGTCTCGTCTTCGCGGTGATCCATCATGCCCGGTACTTCATGAACCTTCTGGTGCAGGCTGCCGCCGAAGGCCACGTTCATTTCCTGGAAACCACGGCAGATGCCCAGCACCGGCACGCCTGCCGCGATCGCGGCACGCAGCAACGGCAGGGTGGTCTGGTCGCGTGCAGAATCATGAGCAGTCCCAGGCGCGCTGGCCGGACCGTCGTAGTGAAAGGGTTCGATATTGGAGGGGGAGCCGGTAAAGAGAATGCCATCCAGGCCGTCAAGAATATTGGCCGGGCCGAGCAGGTCGCCCAAGGATGGAATGATCAATGGCAAGCCCTTGGCAGCGACTGCGACTGCACGGACGTATTTGTCGCCACTGATGTGATAAGCATGCAAACCGACCTGTTTGGAGCAGGCGGTGACGCCGATTAACGGCAGGCGAGACATGAAGCACCCCGGTATTATTGCTGTTATGGGTTTGAATCGAGCTTAGCCTTGTTCATTTTTTTACACAACACCCCCGTAAAAAATACAACACGGCCCGCTTTAGCCTGCTAGTCCCAAGCCCTTCAAACCCAAAAAACCGCCCCAAAAAGCCCCAAAAAAGGCCTCGAGGCGCTTTTTTAGGGCAAAAAAGGCCTCGCTTGACTTCGGCATGCCGTTCGGGTTGACTGAAACCAGAAAAGATCAATGATTGATATTTTTAACAACAAAGGTGTTGCATCATGTCGGTACCCCCGCGTGCCGTTCAGCTTAACGAAGCGAACGCGTTCCTTAAGGATCATCCTGAGGTTCTGTACGTAGACCTTCTAATTGCGGATATGAATGGTGTGGTGCGCGGTAAGCGCATCGAACGCACCAGCCTCCACAAGGTTTACGAGAAGGGCATTAACCTGCCTGCCTCTTTATTTGCCCTGGATATCAACGGCTCGACGGTGGAAAGCACCGGCCTGGGTCTGGACATCGGTGATGCTGACCGAATCTGTTATCCAATCCCCGACACCCTGTGCAATGAACCCTGGCAAAAGCGCCCAACCGCGCAACTGCTGATGACCATGCACGAACTTGAAGGTGAACCTTTCTTCGCCGATCCTCGCGAAGTGCTCCGCCAAGTTGTAAGCAAATTTGACGACCTCGGTCTGACCATCTGCGCCGCCTTCGAGCTTGAGTTCTACCTGATCGACCAGGAGAACGTGAACGGCCGCCCACAACCGCCCCGCTCGCCGATCTCCGGCAAACGCCCGCACTCGACGCAGGTCTACCTGATCGACGACCTCGACGAATACGTCGACTGCCTCCAGGACATTCTGGAAGGTGCCAAAGAGCAAGGCATCCCGGCTGACGCAATCGTCAAGGAAAGTGCCCCGGCGCAGTTCGAAGTGAACTTGCACCACGTCGCCGACCCGATCAAGGCTTGCGACTACGCGGTACTGCTCAAGCGCCTGATCAAGAACATCGCCTACGACCATGAGATGGACACCACCTTCATGGCCAAGCCTTACCCAGGCCAGGCAGGCAACGGTTTGCACGTACACATCTCCATTTTGGACAAGGACGGCAAAAACATTTTTGCCAGCGAGGATCCCGAGCAGAACGCCGCACTGCGTCACGCGATCGGCGGTGTGCTCGAGACCCTGCCCGCCCAAATGGCGTTCCTGTGCCCCAACGTCAACTCCTACCGTCGTTTCGGCGCACAGTTCTACGTGCCGAACTCGCCGTGCTGGGGTCTGGACAACCGCACCGTGGCCATTCGCGTACCTACCGGCTCGTCCGATGCCGTGCGTATCGAACACCGCGTGGCCGGTGCCGACGCCAACCCTTACCTGCTGATGGCTTCGGTCCTGGCGGGCGTGCACCACGGTCTTACCAACAAGATCGAGCCTGGCGCACCGGTGGAAGGCAACAGCTACGAGCAGAACGAACAGAGCCTGCCGAACAACCTGCGCGATGCATTGCGTGAGTTGGACGACAGCGAGGTGATGGCCAAGTACATCGATCCCAAGTACATCGATATCTTCGTCGCCTGCAAGGAAAGTGAGCTGGAAGAGTTTGAACACTCCATCTCCGACCTTGAGTACAACTGGTATCTGCATACGGTGTAAGCCGTTGCAGTTTTAAAGGAACGCCGCTGACGTTGGTCTGCGGCGTTTTTTTATGGGTTTCTTTTCGAGACCGAGTTGGCTTCTTCGCAGGCAAGCCAGCTCCCACATTTGATTGCATTTCATCGTTGGAACTCGGTCAAGTGTGGGAGCGGGCTTGCTCGCGAAGGCGGCCTGGCAGACAACACACTTCTGTGCTCATACAATGCCCTCTGCCTTGTAGGAGACTTCCATGCCCACCCGCCCCGCCGCCCCTCGCAAACCCCGCGCCCGCAGCCAGGCCCGGATCGATGCGATCCTCGACGCCGCTCGCACCTTGCTGGCGAGCGAAGGCGTGGCGAGCTTGTCGATCTACAGCGTGGCCGAACGGGCGCAGATCCCACCGTCGTCGGTGTATCACTTTTTCGCCAGCGTGCCGGCGCTGCTGGAGGCGTTAACTGCCGATGTACATGCCGCTTTCCGCGCCGCGATCCAGGCGCCCATCGAGCATGATTCACTCAAGGTGTGGCGCGACCTGTCCTCTATCGTCGAGCAACGCATGCTTAGCATCTACAGCAACGACGCGGCTGCACGCCAGTTGATCCTGGCGCAGCATGGGCTTGCTGAAGTGACCCAGGCAGACCGTCAGCATGATTTGGAGCTGGGGGATTTGATGCTTGAAGTGTTCAACCGCCACTTCGAAGTGCCGACCTTGCCCACCGACGTGGACGTGTTCGCGCTGGCGCTGGAATTGAGCGACCGCGTGTACGCGCGCTCGGTGCATCAGCATGGGCAGATAACGCCGCGCATGGCCGAGGAAGGGATGCGGGTGTTTGATGCGTATGTGGAGCTTTATTTACCGGCGTATTTGCCTAAGCGCTGAGCCTTGTAGTGGCTGAGCCGGCCTCTTCGCGAGCAAGCCCGCTCCCACATTTGAATGCATTCCACAGTTGGAACTCGGTCAAATGTGGGAGCGGGCTTGCTCGCGAAGGCGGCATCAAGGGCACCGCAGAATTCGATCACAACTTGGCGATCGACACCTCGGTGGACTTAACAAAGGCAATCACTTCGCTGCCGATCACCAATTCCAGCTCTTTGACCGAGCGAGTGGTGATCACCGACGTCACGATGCCGGACGCGGTCTGCACGTCGATTTCCGACAGCACGTCGCCTTCGACGATTTCCTTGATGGTGCCTTTGAACTGGTTACGTACGTTGATGGCTTTGATAGTCATGATGGTTTTCCTCTATGAGTTATTGAGCCCAACGCAATTGCGTAGGCAGCGGTGAAACAGGTTCAGGTTCCGGCGGCGAGCCTGGCAGCGACAGCACCCGGTTAAGCACTTCGGCTTCCAGCGCGGCCAGGCGATGTGAGCCGCGGGCGCGTGGGCGTGGCAGGTCGACGAGCAGGTCGAGGCCGATTTCGCCGTCTTCGATCAGGATCACGCGGTCAGCAATCGCCACCGCCTCGCTGACATCGTGGGTGACCAGCAACACGGTGAAGCCGTGCTTCTGCCAGAGGTTTTCGATCAGTTGCTGCATCTCGATGCGGGTCAGGGCGTCCAGCGCCCCCAACGGCTCGTCGAGCAACAACAGGCGCGGCTGGTGAATCAGCGCACGAGCCAGGGCCACACGTTGCTTCTGGCCACCGGACAAGGCCGCCGGCCACTCATTGGCGCGCTCGGCCAAACCCACTGCCTCCAATGCTTCCAATGCCTTGGGGCGCCAGTTGCCCTTGAGGCCCAGGCCGACGTTGTCGATGATCTTTTTCCACGGCAGCAAACGCGCTTCCTGGAACATCAACCGCGTGTCTTCAATCGCCTCGTTCAGCGGCGCAGAACCGGCCAGCAGCTCGCCGCCACTGGCTTTATCCAGGCCTGCGAGCAGGCGTAGCAAGGTACTTTTGCCGCAGCCGCTGCGGCCGACCACGGCCACGAACTGGCCCGCCGGAATGTGCAGATCAATCTCTTTGAGTACTTCCCGCGCACCAAAGGCCTTGCGCAATTTGCGCACCGCCAGCGGGATGCCCTTGAGCAGGCGCGGAGGTTGTTGAGCGGTCATGCCGCACCTCCTTTATTCACTTGGTAAGCCGGGTGCCAGCGCAGCCACACACGTTCCAGGCCACGCGCGGCGAGGTCGGCGAGCTTGCCGAGAATCGCGTAGAGCACAATTGCCAGTACCACCACGTCGGTTTGCAGGAATTCGCGGGCGTTCATCGCCAGGTAACCGATGCCCGAGCTGGCCGAGATGGTTTCCGCCACGATCAGCGTCAGCCACATAAAACCCAGGGCAAAACGCACGCCCACCAGAATCGACGGCAACGCGCCCGGCAGGATCACTTGCCAGAACAGGCTGAAACCGGACAGGCCGTAGCTGCGCGACATTTCCACCAGCGCCGGGTCGACGTTGCGGATGCCGTGGTAGGTGTTCAGGTAAATCGGGAACAGCGTGCCGAGGGCGACCAGGAAAATCTTCGCGGTCTCGTCAATGCCGAACCACAAAATCACCAGCGGAATCAGCGCCAGGTGCGGCACGTTGCGGATCATCTGCACCGAACTGTCCAGCAGGCGCTCGCCCCACTTCGACAGGCCAGTGATAAAGCCCAGGGCCAGGCCGATGCTGCCACCGATCACAAAGCCCAGGCCCGCACGCCAGCCGCTGATGGCCAGGTGTGTCCAGATTTCGCCGCTGCGTACCAGGTTGATGCCCGCTTCGATCACGGCACTCGGCGCCGGCAAAATGCGCGTCGACAACCAGCCCGCCGACACCGACAGCTGCCACACCGCCAGCAACAAAATCGGTAGCACCCAAGGCGCAACACGATGACTTAATTTTTCAAAATCCATAATGGCGCCTCAGCTCTGCGACGCAGCTTTGGGAAGGATGTCGTTGGCGACCATTTCGCCGAACGGGCTGACGTAACCGGCGCTTTTCGGCAGCTCGGGACGCTCGATATCCAGGTGCGGGAACAACAGCTCGGCAACCCGATACGACTCTTCCAGGTGTGGGTAACCGGAGAAGATAAAGGTGTCGATGCCCAGCGCGGCGTATTCCTTGACCCGCGCCGCAACGGTTGGGCCATCACCCACCAGTGCGGTGCCCGCACCGCCGCGCACCAGGCCGACGCCGGCCCACAGGTTCGGGCTGACTTCGAGGTTGTCGCGGCTACCGCCGTGCAAGGCAGCCATGCGCTGCTGGCCCACCGAATCAAAGCGCGACAGCGAGGCCTGGGCGCGGGCGATGGTTTCGTCGTCTACGTGGGAGATCAGCTTGTCGGCGGCCTTCCACGCTTCTTCGTTGGTTTCGCGCACGATCACATGCAAGCGAATGCCAAAACGCAGGGTACGCCCCAGCTTTTCGGCCTTGGCCCGCACCTGAGCAATCTTTTCCGCGACCGCGGCGGGCGGCTCGCCCCAGGTCAACACCATCTCCACCTGTTCGGCTGCCAGGTCCTGGGCCGCTTCGGAGGAACCGCCGAAGTACAGCGGCGGACGTGGCTGCTGGATCGGCGGATAGAGCAATTTGGCGCCTTTGACGCTGATGTGCTCGCCGTCGTAATCGACGGTTTCGCCTTCGAGCACGCGGCGCCAGATGCGGGTGAATTCCACCGAGGCCTGGTAACGCTCTTCGTGGCTGAGGAACAAGCCATCGCCAGCCAGCTCTTCCGGATCACCGCCGGTGACCAGGTTGAACAGTGCTCGCCCACCGGACAAACGGTCCAGGGTCGCGGCCTGGCGCGCAGCCACTGTTGGGGAAATGATCCCTGGACGCAGCGCAACAAGGAATTTCAAACGCTGGGTCACCGGGATCAGCGAGGCGGCCACCAGCCACGAATCTTCGCAGGAGCGGCCGGTAGGAATCAGCACCCCGCCGAAACCCAGGCGATCGGCCGCCTGGGCCACTTGCTGCAGATAACCGTGATCGACGGCGCGTGCGCCTTCGGCGGTGCCAAGGTAATGGCCGTCGCCGTGGGTAGGCAGGAACCAGAAAATATTGAGGCTCATGGAGTTGTCTCCTGAAGAAGTCGGATTACGGCGCTGTGGCGACGGCGGCGGGTGGAGTCCAGATCACGTCTTTGATGCTCAAGGGTTTGGGGATCAATTTGAGCTGGTAGAAGGTGTCGGCGATTTTCTGCTGGGCAGCGACCACCTCCGGGGTCAGGAACAGCGCGCCATAGCCTTGGCGCTTAACCGAGGTCAGAGTGATGTCCGCCGGCAAGCCGAGCAGCGGCGCGACTTGTTCGGTCACCTCCGCAGGGTTGGCCTTGGACCACTCGCCCACTGCGCGCACTTCTTCCACCAGCGCCTTGATCACGTCCGGGTGCTGCGTGGCGTAAGGCTTGGTGGCCAGGTAGAACTGGTGGTTGTCGGCAATGCCGGTGCCGTCACGCAGGGTGCGGGCTTGCAGCTGTTTCTCGGCGGCAGCCTGGTACGGGTCCCAGATCACCCAGGCGTCGACGCTGCCACGTTCGAACGCGGCACGGGCATCGGCGGGCGGCAGGAAGATGGTGTGCACGTCGGTGTATTTGAGGCCGGCATCTTCCAGGGCACGTACCAACAGGTAGTGCACGTTGGAGCCTTTGTTGAGCACGATTTTCTTGCCCTTGAGCTCGGCCACCGATTTGATCGTCGAATCTTTGGGCACCAGGATCGCTTCACTGGTCGGTGCGGGTGGCTCGTAGGCGACGTAGAGCAAATCTGCACCCGCTGCCTGGGCAAACACGGGAGGCGTTTCGCCGGTGACACCAAAGTCGATGGCGCCGACGTTCAGGCCTTCGAGTAACTGTGGGCCACCGGGGAACTCGGTCCATTGCACTTGCACGCCTTGGGCGGCCAGGCGTTTTTCCAGCGAGCCTTTGGCTTTGAGCAGCACCAGCGTGCCGTACTTCTGATAACCGATCCGCAGGGTCTCGGCGGCCTGGGCTTGAACAATGGCGCCGAAGGACACAGCCGCAGCAAACAGTGCGACCAGACCACGACGCAAGATGACAGTGCGCATGGCGCTCTCTCCAAATAATGCGATGAGGGGGTTGGCTGCACCTGCTTGGCCGTTGGCGGCTGAGTAAGGTGAGTACTACAAAATCCGGTACGGCTTAAATGCTCCAGCGAGCACTCAACAAACGTTCATTCAACACATTCGGGTCCAGCGGTTTGGGGCGACGGGCCATGGCGCCGTAAAGCGTCTCGAGGGCCTCGTGCAATCGCTGTTCAAGCACCGGCACCAGTTGCGCCTGGGCACTGCCTTCGGCGTAAGCGATCTGGCTGTCTTCGGCGAAAATACCGTGGAGCAATTCCTGGGCCTTGAGGGCCGACAACACCGGCTTCAAGGCGTAGTCCACCGCCAGCATGTGGGCGATGCTGCCGCCGGTGGCCATCGGCAACACGACCTTGTGGGCCAGGGCGCGTTCGGGCAGCAGGTCGAGCACGGTTTTCAGCGCGCCGGAAAACGAGGCCTTGTACACCGGCGTGGCGATGACCAGGCCGTCGGCATTGGCGATTTGCTGCAACAGGTCGATGACTTTGGGGCTGTCGAAGCGGGCGTGCAGCAAGTCTTCGGCCGGGAAGTCCCGTATCTGATAACTCACCACTTCCACGCCTTTGTCTTGCAGCCACTGACGGGTTTTTTCCAGCAAGACCCCGGAGCGCGAACGCTGGCTGGGGCTGCCTCCAAGTGTTACGACCAGCATGCAGGTATTCCTTGGGCAAGTGTCGGCGGTTCGCTGGGTGGCGATGGCGCCAAGATGGAACAGACCCTATCAGCATATTTATATATCTTTAAATCTTATTTTTTCATTTGTTTATTCTATAAATGCATATGGAGATTATTAATCTCAAGGCGAAAAAAAAGGCCGTCGAAACGGCCTGAAAACCCCTGCTATGTGAGACTGGAAATGCGTTCAAATGTGGGAGCGGCGGTGCGACGATTCGACTTGCTCGCGAAAGCGGTGTGTCATTCAAAGATGCATCAACTGAAAGTCAGCATTCGCGAGCAAGCCCGCTCCCACATTTAGTTCTGCGTTAACGGTTAGGCTGCGGGGTGAGCCGCAGGTACGGCTTCACCGCACGGTAGCCCTTCGGAAAGCGCTTCTTGATCTCTTCCTCGTCCTTGAGCGACGGCACGATCACCACTTCATCGCCGTCCTGCCAGTTGGCGGGCGTGGCGACCTTGTGGTTGTCGGTCAGCTGCAACGAGTCGATGACCCGCAGGATTTCGTGGAAGTTGCGACCGGTGCTGGCCGGGTAAGTGATGGTCAGGCGGATCTTCTTGTTCGGGTCGATCACGAACAAGGAACGCACGGTGAGCGTGTCACTGGCATTCGGGTGGATCAGGTCGTAAAGGTCCGACACCTTGCGATCGGCATCGGCCAGGATCGGGAAGTTGACGATGGTGTTCTGGGTTTCGTTGATGTCTTCGATCCACTTGTGGTGCGAGTCCACCGGGTCAACCGACAGGGCAATGGCCTTGACGCCGCGCTGAGCGAATTCGTCCTTGAGCTTGGCAGTAAAGCCCAGCTCCGTGGTGCACACCGGAGTGAAGTCCGCCGGGTGGGAAAACAACACGCCCCAGCTATCGCCCAGCCATTCGTGGAAACGAATCTTGCCGGCGCTGGAATCCTGTTCAAAGTCGGGGGCGATGTCGCCCAATCGTAGGCTCATGGTGTGGCTCCTGGTGAGTGCTTATGGAACCCACTGTGCATGGGTTGGGGATTATTTAAAAAGAATAAATATCGATTTATCTAGACGATAAGGGAATATTAAAAATCTGTTCATTGGACTTGGGAACGGGCGAGGATCAACATCGGTTTCAAGGTTCGAGAAGGCCTTGAGACGCTGTACAAAGAGGGGATTCAGGAAGGGCTTGCGGGGGTTGAGCCCGACTTGAACAGTAAGTCACCTTGCCCGGCATTGCGCCGGGCAAGGTTTTACGCTCTTACAACAGCGGGATCGAGTAGCTGACGATCAGGCGGTTTTCGTCTTGCGCGCGAGTCGCGGGCAGGTCGGTACGCCACATAGCGTTTTTCCAGGCTACGCCGAGGTTTTTCAGCGGGCCTTGTGGCACAACGTAGGCCAGAGTCAGGTCACGTTCCCACTCGTTTTTGCTACCGACCGACGTGTCGATGTTGCTGCCTTTGAGGTACACAACACCCGCGGTCAGGCCTGGCAGGCCAACCTTGGCGAAGTCATACGCGTAGCGAGCTTGCCAGGTACGCTCGCCAGCACGGGCAAACTTCTGGATCTGCATGTCGGTGGTGGTGCTGTTCGAAGAGCCGTCACCTTGGTTAAGCCAAGGGAAGTCACTGTCGCCTTTGGTGTACTGGTAGCCGGCGCCGAAGGTGTGACCTTCAACCGAGTACAGTGCCAGGTAGCTGTACAGGTCGTTGTCGACCTTGCCCTTGGTGACCTTGTTGCCGTAGTAACCGGTGGTGTAGTAGCCAGCGGTGTCACCGTTAGCGCCATTGTCGCGGCTACGGTAGTAGCGCAGGTCGCTTTTCAGCACGCCCGGGCCGATAGCCCAGTTGTGTACCAGGCCCAGGAAGTTCTGCGAGTAGAAGTCTTTCAGCTCACCGAAGTAGTACGAAGCAGTCAGGTCTTTGGTGATCTTGTAGTCAGCACCGGCGTAGTAGAACTTGTTGACGAAGTTACCTGCGTCATAGTTCGAGCTGCCGTTGGCACCGGCCAGGGACAGACCTTCGTTGTTGCTGGAGTTACGACCCTTGGCGTGCTCGATCTGACCGGCAGTCAGGGTCAGGTCCTTGATCTCGTTCGACGTGATCTGGCCGCCCTGGAAGGTTTGTGGCAACAGACGACCGTCGTTGGTCTTGATGACCGGGTTGTTCGGTTGCAGGGTGCCGATTTTCAGTTCGGTCTGGGAGATCTTGACCTTGCCGGTCAAGCCCAGGCTGGCGTAGTCACGCACAGCTTTGTTGCCGTCGCTTGGGAACACAGTACCGCCGGAAGCGCTGCCGGTGTAGTTACCGTGGTCGGCGCGGCTGGAATCGAGGCGCATGCCATACAGGCCAATGGCGTCAACACCAAATTGAACGGTGCCTTGGGTGTAACCCGAGATGAAACGCAGGTCGAAACCTTGGCCCCATTCAGCGTTTTTGCTCTGGCTGTTGGACTTAGGGCTGCTGGCACCATCACGGTTATCCGTGTTGATGTAGAAGTTACGCAGACCCAGGGTAGCCTTGCTGTCTTCGATGAAACCGGCGGAGTGTGCCTGTTGTGCAATTGCAGCCACAGCCACGGCCAACGCCAATGTTGACTTCTTCATGTACCGCTCCTCTCATTTCTAATTTTTGTATTTCTAAGGTCCCGGGTCTGACGCCCTGGATCCACAGATGCGCGATTAGCGCCGGATAGTGACCGACAAGTCAATCGTAACTTTGTATGTCTACTACCTTCGTCTAACCGCAGTTAATTTGGTCCCTGCAGGGTAATGAGTTTTTCATACACCCAAAAAGAATTGTTTCATTCTTTTTCATACGATTCAGGAATAAGCCTCAGCAGGCAGCGAACCGATCAGCATAGATCAACCGCTCCATAAGCTAATTCCTAAAGGGTATTTACCAGCCTTTTTTTAGATCGATTAGTGTGACCGTACTGTTGCATACGTCACCCACGATCAAAAAGGCGACGCCATCATGGCCAAACGCACATCCTCCCGTCAATTTGTTACAGTTTTTGTGTCACTAATTCTTTCTTTTGGTGTCAAAGCCGCCGATTTGACCATCGGCTACCAAACCGGCATCGACCCCAGCAAAGTCCCCCAGGCTGACGGCCTCTATGAAAAGGCCATCGGCGAGAAAATCGCCTGGCGCCGTTTCAACAGCGGCCCCGAAGTGGTCACCGCGATCGCCTCCGGCGATGTGCAGATCGGCAATCTCGGTTCCAGCCCCCTTGCAGCAGCGGCTTCACGCAACCTACCGATCGTGGCGTTTATCGTATCGGCGCAGATCAACACTTCTGAAGCCCTGGTAGTACGCAATGGCAGCGGTATCGACAAACCCGCAGACCTGGTGGGTAAAACCATCGCCACCCCGTTCGTCTCGACCTCCCATTACAGCCTGCTCGGGGCGCTGAAGCACTGGGGCCTGGACACGCAAAAAGTCAAAGTGGTGAACCTGCAACCAGCCGAAATCGCCGCCGCGTGGAAACGTGGCGATATTGACGGCGCGTTCGTGTGGTCGCCTGCCTTGGGCGAGATCCGCAAGACCGGTAAAACCCTGACAGACGCGGCCCAGGTAGGTCAGTGGGGCGCGCCAACGTTCGAAGTGTGGGTGGCGCGCGAGGATTTCGCGCAAAAACATCCTGACGTAGTGGCCAAGTTTGCCAAGGTCACGCTGGATTCGTTTGCTGACTACGCCGCCCATAAAGACAGCTGGACCGTCGACTCCGAACCGGTGCAGAAAATCGCCAAATTGACAGGTGCGAATGCCGCCGATATTCCTGAACTGTTGGCCGGCACCACCTTCCCGGATGCCCAGGCACAGCAGACCGAGGCACTGCTTAAAGGCGGCACCGCGAAGGCGATTGGGGAGACGGCGAAGTTTTTGAAGGAACAGGGGAAGGTTGAAACGGTGTTGCCGGATTACTCGGCCTATGTGAGCGATAAATTCATAAGAGACTAAACGCAATCCAATGTGGGAGCGGCGGTGCGACGATTCGACTTGCTCGCGAATGCGGTGTACCAGTCACAGGTGTAGTGACTGATAGTGCGCTTTCGCGAGCAAGCCCGCTCCCACATTTAGACCTGCTGCGTTCCCGGATTAGGGTTTATAGCGCCTTCTCGAAAATCTTCGAATTACGCTGATAGTTGTACAGCGACGCCCGCGCCGACGGCAGGCGGTCCACGCTGCTCGGCACAAACCCGCGCTCGCGGAACCAGTGCGCGGTACGCGTGGTGAGGACAAACAACGTCTTCAAACCCTGCGCACGGGCACGGGTTTCGATGCGTTCCAACAGTTCATCACCACGCCCGCCGTGGCGGTACTCCGGGTTCACCGCCAGGCACGCCAGCTCACCGGCATCCGAATCGGCGATCTGATACAGCGCCGCACAGGCGATGATCATGCCTTCGCGCTCGACCACGCTGAACTGCTCGATCTCACGCTCCAACACCTCACGCGAACGGCGCACCAGAATGCCCTGCTCTTCCAGCGGGCTGATCAGGTCGAGCAAGCCACCGACGTCTTCAATCGCTGCTTCGCGCACCAGTTCGAATTGCTCCTGGGCCACCAAGGTGCCGCCGCCGTCGCGGGTGAACAGCTCGGTGAGCAACGCGCCGTCTTCGGCATAACTGACGATATGGCTGCGCCCTACTCCGCCACGGCAAGCCTCGGCGGCGGCATCCAGCAATTCAGCCTGGTAGTTGTTGCCCAAACGTTGCAGGTGCGCCGGCACTTGTTGCGGGCGCAACTCACGCACCAGGCGACCATGCTCATCGATCAAACCAAGGTCGGCGCCAAACAGCAGCAGCTTGTCGGCGCCCAGGTCGATGGCAGCGCGAGTGGCAACGTCTTCGCAGGCCAGGTTGAAGATCTCGCCGGTGGGCGAATAACCCAATGGCGACAGCAGCACGATGGAGCGCTCGTCCAGCAGGCGATTGATGCCTTTGCGGTCGACGCGGCGCACTTCGCCGGTGTGGTGGTAGTCCACCCCTTCGAGCACACCGATCGGCCGTGCGGTGACGAGGTTACCGCTGGCCACGCGCAGGCGCGAGCCTTGCATCGGCGACGAGGCCATGTCCATGGACAGGCGTGCCTCGATAGCAATGCGCAGATGCCCAACCGCGTCGATCACACATTCCAGGGTCGCCGCATCGGTGATGCGCAAACCTTCGTGGTACGCCGGGGTGAGGCCGCGTGCTTCAAGGCGGGTTTCGATCTGTGGGCGCGAACCGTGCACCAGCACCAGCCGCACGCCCAGGCTGTGGAGCAGCACCAGGTCGTGGACGATATTGCCGAAGTTGGGGTGTTCCACACCATCGCCGGGCAGCATGACCACAAAGGTGCAGTCGCGGTGGGCGTTGATGTAAGGCGAAGCGTGACGAAGCCAATTAACGTATTCGGGCATAAAACCTGGGCCTGTAATAAAAAGCAGCCAAAAAAGGGATGAATCGTGAAAGCGCACAGCGGGCTGATGGTTATCGTCGGAACAGGCTTGGCGACACGCTCGCTCTCCTTCTATGTACGAATAGGCAGGGGTTAATTTATGCAGGTTTCAGGCAGTAATGCTCGATCAGCTCCCGCAATAGACGCACTGTAGGCGTCAAGCGTGACATTTCGAGGTATTCGCCCGGCTGGTGGGCGCAGGCGATGTCGCCGGGGCCAAGCACCAGGGTTTCACAACCAAGGCGCTGAAGATAAGGCGCTTCGGTGCCGAACGCTACTGCTTCGGCACGATGACCGGTCAATCGTTCCGCAACCCTTACCAGCTCGGCGTCTTCGGCCTGCTCGAACGGCGGCACTTCTGGGAACAGCGGCGCGTAGTCGATCTTGACTTTATGGCGCTCGGCCAAGGGTTCGAGCTTCTGGCGGATCGCGGCGCGCAGCACCTGCGGGTCCATGCCCGGCAACGGCCGCAGGTCGAATTCCAGCGAACATTGGCCGCAGATGCGATTGGGGTTGTCGCCGCCATGGATACAACCAAAGTTCATGGTCGGTTGCGGCACGCTGAATTGCGGGTTGCGGTACTCACGCTGCCAGGCCAGGCGCAGGCCACGCAGTTCGCCCATCGCGTCGTGCATGGCTTCGAGGGCGCTGTGGCCCAGGCTAGGGTCCGACGAATGGCCGCTTTGGCCAAGAATATCGATACGCTCCATCATCACGCCTTTGTGCAGGCGTATCGGCTTCAGGCCCGTCGGCTCACCGATCACCGCCGCACGGCCCAACGGGCGCCCGGCTTCGGCCAGGGCGCGGGCACCGGACATCGAGCTTTCTTCATCGCAGGTGGCGAGGATCAGCAGCGGTTGCTTGAAAGGTTGATCCAGCAAAGGCAGCACGGCTTCGATGGCCAGGGCAAAAAAACCCTTCATGTCGCAGCTGCCCAAGCCTACCCAGCGACCGTCGACTTCTGTCAGCTTGAGTGGGTCGGTCTTCCACAGCGCAGCGTCATACGGCACCGTATCGCTATGCCCGGCCAGCACCAGCCCGCCGGGGCCGCTGCCGAAGCTGGCCAACAGGTTGAACTTGCCGGGGCTGACCTGCTGGATATCGATGGCAAAACCCAGGTCGCCCAACCAACTGGCGAGCAGGTCGATGACCGGGCGGTTGGTCTGGTCGAGAGACGCTTGGGTGCAACTGACCGACGGCGCGGCAATCAACGCGGCGAATTGCTCTTTCATGGACGGTAACGGCATGCGCGGCCTCTCAACTTCCCGGATGAACCCCACTATAGAACCATCTGTACGACACAATAAACCGTTGCGGCACGTTGCCGGGCTCAGTCCTGTACACTGCACGACCTTGGCAGCCACACATTTCCCCGGCTGCGCTCCCGATCCTGGATTTTCCGGCCATGCAGAAAGAAACCGAAATCAAGCTCCGCGTCAGCCGCGAAACCCTCGCCGCGCTGCGTGAGCACCCGCTACTGAAAAAACGCAACAAAAGTGGCTGGGAACGCCGTGAGTTGATGAACCAGTATTTCGACACCCCCGAGCGCGACCTGGCCCAGGCCAAAGTCGCCCTGCGCCTGCGCAAGGACGGTGAAGAAATCATCCAGACCCTCAAGACCCGTGGCCAAAGCGTCGCCGGCTTGTCGGAACGTAACGAATACAACTGGGACCTGCCCAAAGCCAAGCTCGATGTGAAGAAACTCGACGGCGAGTGCTGGCCCGAGCAATTGGCCGAGCTGGACAAAAAGACCCTCAAGCCAATCTTCACCACCGATTTTGTGCGTGAACGCGCCGAAATCGCCTGGGGCCGTGGCAAGGCCAAGGTGGTGATCGAAGCCGCCCTGGACCTGGGCCATGTGGTGGTCGGCAAGCAGAAAGAAGAAATCTGCGAGCTGGAACTGGAACTGCGTGAAGGCGAACCGGCTGCCCTGCTGGAACTGGCCGCCGAACTGGCCGCGACCCTGGCGCTGATGCCGTGCGATATCAGCAAGGCCGAGCGCGGCTACCGCCTGTACGACGCCAGCAGCTACTCGCTGAGCCTGCCGGCCCCGCAAATCCACGCCGAAATGCCGTTGGACGATGCCTTCGCCGCGATCATGTGGCACCTGCTCGGCAGCAGCCAGCGTCTGGCCGAGCAATACCGTTTCAACGGTCATTGGCGTCTGCTGCAGGACTGGGTCGAGAACCTCGGCGAGCTGCGCGCCCTGATCGGCAGCCTCGGCCAAGCCGCGCCGCGTCAATCCACCAGCGAACTGCGTGCCGCATTGGACGCGTTGCTGGAAGACTGGCGCCCACTGGTGCAGGCCGGTGACGACGACGAAGACATCCGCAAAGCCGCGCCGGAACAGTTCGCCGAAGAGCTCGAAGACGTGCGTTGGGGCCTGTTCTCGCTGAACACCTCGCGCTGGCTGCTGGCCCGCACCTGGACCGCCGACCGCAACGTGCGTGGCAACCGCCAGGGCGCCGCGCAAATCACCAACTGGCTGCCGCGCCTGCTGGCCGACGACGCCGTCGCCCTGCAACTGCCGCGCTACCAGCAGCAACCGGAAGACCTGGCCGAGCAACTACCGCGCATCGAGCGCATCCAGGCCTGGCTGCACCACGCACGTCAGGTGGTGGACATCCCCGAGCTGGACCGCTTGTACGGCGAGCTGAACAAGCTGGCGTTGCTGGCCAACCAGCCGATCACCGATGAATCGCTGGATGCGCGCATGCATCAGGCGATTGCGGTGTATCAGAACCGGGCCTGGAAGACCCTGCTGCGCCTGTAAGATCGCTATCGCAGTTCAGCCCGGCTCCCACAGGGGAATGCATTCCGATGTGGGAGCCGGGCTTGCCCGCGATGAAGCCTGCCCTGTCAGCGCAAGACTGGCAGGCTGGTGGTGGATTTGATCTCCGACAACGCCACGATCGAGTTTACCTCCTGAATCCCCGGCACCATCGACAGTTTCTCGAAGAAAAACCGCTCATACGCCTCAATGTCCGAGGTGACGATGCGCAGCAGAAAATCCACAGCGCCCATCAGCACATAACACTCCAACACTTGCGGAAAGCCGCGAATCGCCTCGGTGAACTCGGTGAAGTTGGAACGGCCGTGTGCATTGAGTTTGACCTCGGCAAAAATCTGCGTGTTGAGGCCAATCTTCTTGCGGTCCAACAGCGTGACCTGGCCGCGAATCACACCTTCCTCCTTGAGCCGCTGGATACGCCGCCAGCACGGCGACTGGGACAGGCCCACCTGTTCGGCGATCTGTGCGCTGGACAGCGATGCATCCTCTTGCAGCAGCGCCAGGATACGGCGGTCGTAGGCGTCCAACTCACTGTGCATAAAAATACCTTTGAATGTGCCAACTACGAATTAATCTATTCGATAAATCGCAAATAGAACCCATCTTAGATAAGAAATCTCCGATGGCGAATGTAAAAATTTCTCCAGTCGAATTTGGAGAGTCAGCATGCACGTCATCGAAACCACCCACACACCCGCACGCGTTGATGCCTGGGCTGTCAACAGCGCCCATTGCCAGGCGCATTATCAGATCGTCGCCGAGGCCGAGCCGGACGTGCTGTGCCGGGTGCTCAACTATTTCGCCTTGCAGTTCCTGACCCCGCAACAGGTCAATGTGAGCCGTGAAGACGACCTGTTGAACATTGATATCGTGATGGACGGTTTAAGCTGGCACCGTGCCCAAGTGATCGGTGAAAAGATTAGAAACCTGATCAGCGTCTGCTCGCTGAACGTGTGGCGGGCCGATTCCCTGCGGCCTGCAGCCGTGACGGCGGCCAGCCTGTAAAAGCCGGCAATACTCACTGGGAGGTGGATATTCAGGGGCAGGCTAGCCTGGGTTTACACCCCAAGCCCGCCAGGAAATACCCATGCCTACCGCCTTGCACACTCACCGATTGGAACTGCATCAGTTGCTGCCGGCGCTGGTCGAGCAAGGGCTGATAAGCGCAGAGGTGGCGCATTCATTAGCGGCGCTGCCCGCCACCCGGCAGCACCCTCTGGAATGCATCGCAGCACAGGGGCTGTGCCTGGAAACTTTGACGCAATGGCTGGCCACGCACGTCGGGCAGCCTTATCTGCGTATCGACCCGCTCAAGATCGACGTGGCCACCGTGGTGCCGCTGATGTCCCATGCCTTTGCGCAACGCCATGGGATCCTGGCGGTGGCCGTTGATGCGCAGACCGTCACCGTCGCCAGCGCCCAGCCCCATGTCCGTGACTGGGAAGCCGGGTTGGCGCAGGTGCTCAAGCGCTCGATCAAGCGCGTGGTCGCCAACCCCAAGGCGATTGAGCGCTGCATTGGCGAGTTCTACCGGTTGGCCAAATCCGTCAGCGGCGCAGATCAAAAGGCGGCGGTGGCAGGCAACGTCGAACTGCTCAGCCTCGGCGCCAGCGATCAGGAGCCGGATGCCAATGACGCGCATATCGTCACCATCGTCGACTGGCTGTTGCAGTACGCCTTTGAGCAGCGGGCCAGTGATATCCATATCGAACCCTGTCGCGACCAGGGCCGCGTGCGTTTTCGTATCGACGGGCTGCTGCACGATGTGTATCAGTTTCCGCCTCAGGTCACGATGGCGGTGGTCAGCCGCCTCAAGAGCCTGGGCCGGATGAATGTGGCAGAAAAGCGCAAACCCCAGGACGGCCGGGTCAAGACCAAAAGCCCGGCGGGCATAGAGGTGGAACTGCGCCTTTCGACCTTGCCGACGGCGTTTGGTGAAAAACTGGTGATGCGGATTTTCGACCCGCAGGTGCTACTGAAAGATTTTGACCAGCTTGGTTTGTCAGATGACGACCAGCAACGTTGGCACGCCATGACCGGCCAGGCCAACGGCATCATCCTGGTCACCGGGCCAACCGGCTCCGGCAAGACCAGCACCCTCTACGCCACGCTCAAGCAACTGGCAACCCGCGAGGTCAACCTGTGTACGGTGGAGGACCCGATCGAAATGATTGAACCTGCCTTCAACCAGATGCAGGTGCAGCACAACATCGACCTGACCTTCGCCAGCGGCGTCCGCGCCCTGCTGCGCCAGGACCCGGACATCATCATGATCGGCGAGATTCGTGACCGGGAAACCGCAGAAATGGCGATCCAGGCCGCATTGACCGGGCACCTCGTACTGTCGACCCTGCATACCAATGATGCACCCAGCGCCATCAGCCGGTTGCAGGAGCTGGGCATTGCTCATTATTTGATCAAAGCTACCCTTATAGGGGTAATGGCGCAGCGTCTGGTGCGGCTTTTATGCCCGCATTGCAAACGCGCGGTGGGCGCGCCGGGCACCGCGCATGAAGCTGTCGGCTGCGCAGAATGCCGTGACAGTGGTTATCGAGGCCGCGCCGGGCTCTACGAAATCATGCCGATGAACGAGGCGCTCAAGGCACTGATCACCCCAGGTGCCGACGTGCAGGCTCTACGTCTGGCCTCAGTGGAGCAAGGCATGCGCAGCCTGCGCATGGCCGGTGTCGACAAAGTGAACGCTGGGCTGACCACCCTGGCAGAGGTGTTACGGGTAACGCCTGGGGATTCAGAAACAAATGATTTGATTGTTGGCCCGTGAAACCGTCCTTATCCGTGACCAGGCCGTTACAATCGGCCACACGTCGCTTCACTGACACCATCAGATAGGGAATCGCTATGCAGATCGGAACCGTACTGCTTCTTTTCGTGGGTTTGGCCGTGGCCATCCTGTTCATGGGCTTTAAAGTGGTGCCCCAGGGCTACCAGTGGACTGTCGAGCGTTTCGGCCGTTACACCAACACCCTCAAGCCTGGCCTGAACATCATTATTCCGATCATGGACCGCATCGGTCGCAAGATGAACGTGATGGAAAGCGTGCTGGATATTCCACCACAAGAAGTGATCACTGCCGACAACGCCACCGTGCAGATCGACGCCGTGTGCTTCTTCCAGGTGGTCAACACCGCCCAGGCCGCCTACGAGGTCAACAACCTCGAGCACGCCATCCGCAACCTGCTGCAAACCAACATCCGCACCGTGCTGGGCTCCATGGAACTGGATGCCATGCTGAGCCAGCGCGACGGCATCAACGAAAAACTGCTGCGTACCGTGGATGAAGCCACAGCGCCGTGGGGCATCAAGATCACCCGCATCGAGATCAAAGACATCAGCCCGCCTGCCGACCTGATGGCCGCCATGTCCGGCCAGATGAAAGCCGAGCGGATCAAGCGCGCGCAAATCCTGGAAGCCGAAGGCCTGCGGGCATCGGCGATCCTGACTGCAGAAGGCAAGAAGCAGGCGCAGATACTTGAGGCCGAGGGCAGTCGCCAGGCGGCTTTCCTGGAGTCCGAAGCCCGTGAGCGTCAGGCCGAGGCCGAAGCCCGCGCCACACAGGTGGTCTCCGAGGCTATCGCGTCGGGCAACGTGCAGGCGGTTAACTACTTCGTCGCGCAAAAATACATCGATGCCTTGGGCAAACTGGCGTCGGCCAACAACAGCAAAGTCATTCTGATGCCGCTGGAAGCCAGCCAGGTGATTGGCGCCGTCGGTGGTATCGGCGAAATCGTCAAGGCAACCTTCGACAACAAGAAAGGCTGAGGCAACTGCCATGTGGGATTTCCTGCAGCATCTGTCGTTCTGGGATTGGCTGGCACTGGGTACGGTGTTACTGATTCTGGAAGTGTTCGGCGCCGGCGGTTACCTGCTGTGGATGGGCATCGCCGCTGCCGCTGTAGGCGTTATCAAGTTTCTGGTGCCGCCGCTCGGGCTGGAATGGCAACTGCTGTTGTTTGCCGTGCTGTCGATTTTGACCGCCGTCTATTGGTGGAAACGCCAGCGCAGCAGCGCCAAGGTCAGTGACCAGCCGGGACTGAACATGCGCGGCTCGGAGCTGCTCGGCCGCACGTTTTTGGTGCATCAGGCCATCGTCGATGGCCGGGGCAAGATAAAAGTCGGTGATGGCGTGTGGATGGCAACTGGCCCGGACAGCCCCGTAGGCGCTCAAGTCCGTGTCATTGGTCAGGACGGCGTGGTTTTACAGGTCGAAACTGTTTAGTCAGTGATGGAACTCGACTGAGCTAACTACAATCAAACTGTTCAGATAACCCAGTCGGAGTCACCCATCATGCGTCTCAAATATGCTGTCGCAACCCTCGCTGTGCTTTCCCTTCCTGTCGGTTCAGCCATGGCCGACAGCTTTTGGCGTAATGTCATTTCATCGGGCGCCACTACCGGCTCGACGTACCTGACCTTCAAGGACCACAAGCTGGTGGTCGCCGCACAGGACGACGCAGGCAGCTTTGTTGCCAGCGACGGCGGCATCCGCGGTCCATACCTGGAAGCCGCCATGCAGAAAGTCCGTGCGGATAACCCAGGCCTCAAGGCCACAGACATGGAATTGGCCAACGCTATCCTCGCGAAAAATGCTGTGACCGAGTAAAGCGCTTATAAAAAATGCCGCTCATTGAGAGCGGCATTTTTTTGCTCGTAACATGACGATTCATTCACCTGTGACAGGCTATATTCAGTCGAACCATGCAACCATGCGGTACTGATACGTTTATTACTCATCGCCTATCTGAAACGGATGCCTTCGTCGTTATGAGCCAACAGCCCTTTCTGCCGTTTTCCAAACCTACCATTGATGAAGCCACCATCTCGGCGGTCGGCGATGTACTGCGCTCGGGGTGGATCACCAGCGGGCCAAAAGTGCAGGCGTTCGAAGCACAGCTGTCGGAATACTTTGGCGGCCGCCCGGTGCGGACGTTCAACTCCGGCACCTGCACCATGGAAATTGCCCTGCGCATCGCCGGGATTGGCCCAGGGGATGAAGTCATCACCACGCCGATCTCCTGGGTCGCCACTGCCAACGTGATTCTGGAAGTCGGCGCCACACCGGTATTTGCCGATATCGACCCGGTAACCCGCAATATCGACCTGGCCCAGGTAGAAGCCGCAATCACCCCACGTACAAAGGCGATCATCCCGGTGTACCTGGCGGGCCTGCCCCTGGACATGCCGATGCTGTATGCGCTGGCCAACAAGTACAACCTGCGTATCGTCGAAGACGCCGCCCAGGCACTGGGCTCCAGCTGGGATGGCGAACGTATCGGTGCAACCGGCGACTTCGTTTCCTTCAGCTTCCAGGCCAACAAGAACATCACCTCTTCCGAGGGCGGTTGCCTTGTGTTGAACAATGCCGAAGAAGCCCGACTGGCCGAGAAATATCGCCTGCAGGGCGTTACCCGCACGGGTTTCGACGGCCTGGACGTGGATGTGTTGGGCGGCAAGTTCAACATGACCGACATCGCCGCAGCCATCGGCCTGGGCCAGTTCGCTCATATCGAGAAGATCACCGCCCACCGCCAGAACCTGGCGCGCCACTACTTCAAATGCTTCGGCAGTGATTTCGAAGCGCAGTACGGTGCACAACTGCCGCCGGCAGACTTCGAAAACAGCAACTGGCACCTGTTCCAGCTGGTGTTGCCGGAGCGTCAGGATGGCAAGCCGGCACGTGCTACCTTCATGGAGCAGATGCAGGCGCATGGCGTCGGTATTGGCTATCACTACCCGCCAATTCACCTGCTGAGCCTGTATCGGGCACAGGGTTTCAAGGAAGGCATGTTCCCGGTGTCGGAGCGTGTTGGGCGTTTGATCGTGTCGTTGCCGATGTTCACAGCGATGACAGAGGCGGACGTGGAGAGGTCGGTTGCGGCGGTTAAAGCCGTATTGAAAGCGGTTTAAACAAAAAACGCTGACTTGCCAAAATCAACTGTCGGAGCAGGCCTGCTGTGGCGAGCAAGCTTGCTTGCGCTGGGGTGCGAAGCGCCCCCAAAAGCCGGCTCCAGGGAGCAAGCTCCCTCGCCACAGCAAGCCTGCTCCCACATGGGTACTGGGTTTACTCGCCGATGGCAGCTTTGTAGCCCGCAGCATCCAGCAGCTTTTCCAGATCAGCCGGGTTGCTTGGCTTGAGCTTGAAGATCCAGGCACCGTAAGGGTCGGTGTTCAACAGCTCAGGGCTGCCACTCAGTTCCTCGTTGACGGCAATCACTTCGCCAGCAATCGGGGCGTAGATATCCGAAGCAGCCTTCACTGACTCAACCACGCCAGCCTGGCCTTCAGCTTCAAACTGGGCGCCAACTTCCGTCAGCTCAACAAACACCACATCACCCAACGCTTCCTGTGCATGGTCGGAAATCCCGACGGTCACAGTGCCGTCAGCTTCCAGACGGGCCCATTCGTGACTTTCGGCAAAACGCAGGTCAGCTGGGATATCGCTCATAGTCTGTGTCCTCAAGAAGAAATGTCAGCGGCCTTTGGCCTGCCGGAAATAGTTAGATCAAGGTTTTGCCATGGCGTACGAAGGTCGGTTTGACCACTCGAACCGGGTACCACTTGCCGCGGATTTCCACTTCGGCCCGATCGGCGGTGGCCGTCGGTACGCGCGCCAGGGCAATGGATTTGCTCAGCGTAGGAGAGAAACTACCACTGGTGATCTCCCCTTCGCCAACATTGGCGATACGAACCACTTGGTGAGCGCGCAAAACCCCACGCTCCTCCAGTACCAGCCCGACCAATTTGTACTGCACACCCGACGCCAACTCTGCTTGCAGCGCGCTGCGGCCAATGAAGTTGCGACCGGCAGGTTCCCAGGCAATGCTCCAGGCCATGTTCGCCGCCAGGGGCGAAACATCCTGGTGGATATCCTGACCATACAGGTTCATGCCGGCTTCCAGGCGCAGGGTATCGCGCGCGCCAAGGCCAATGGGTGAAATACCCGCGCCGACCAGGTCGTTGAAAAACCCCGGCGCCTGATCGGCAGGCAGGACAATTTCCAGGCCGTCTTCACCGGTATAGCCGGTACGGGCGATAAACCAGTCGCCGTCGGCCTGGCCTTCAAACGGCTTGAGCTGATGAATCAGGGTGCCGCGCGACTGGGTGACCAGTTCGGCGATTTTCTGCCGGGCGTGGGGCCCCTGAATAGCGAGCATGGCCAACTCGGGCCGCTCCTGCAGTTGCACCGAATAGTTGCCCAGTTGCGCCTGCATCCAGGCCATGTCCTGGTCGCGGGTGGCCGCGTTGACGACCAAGCGGTAACCGGCTTCGGTGCGGTAGACGATCATGTCGTCCACCACGCCGCCCTGCTCGTTGAGCATGGCGCTGTAGAGCGCACGGCCGCAGCCATGCAAACGGTCGACATCATTGGCCAGCAAGTGCTGGAGCCATTCCTTGGCCTGGGGGCCGGTGACATCGATCACGGTCATATGAGATACATCAAACACCCCGCAGTCGCGTCGCACCTGATGGTGTTCTTCAACTTGCGAGCCGTAGTGCAGAGGCATATCCCAACCGCCAAAATCGACCATTTTCGCGCCGAGGGCGAGATGCAGGTCATACAGAGGCGTACGCTGTCCCATGGGTTTCTCCTTCCGGGCTTGGCGAAGGTGCGCGGAGCTGCTGTTTGCGCTGAACACCTTGAATTACAAGGCCTGCAGCCACGCCCAGCGACTCGCTCCGAAAGACGAAGCGCACCGAATGCCGCGCATTGTAGCCGCAAGCCGTAGGACTGGCACCTAACCGATTTGCCTCGCAGAGCGTCGGATTAGGCCGATGACCGGCAGCAGCCCCACCAGCACAAGGGTCAGCGCCGGCAACGAGGCTCGCGCCCATTCTCCTTCACTGGTCATTTCAAAGATGCGAACTGCCAGGGTGTCCCAGCCAAATGGGCGCATCAGCAAGGTTGCGGGCATTTCCTTGAGCACATCGACGAACACCAGCAACGCTGCGCTCAACGTGCCCGGCAGCAGTAACGGCAGATACACTTTGCAAAACAGTCGTGGCCCGCTTACCCCGAGACTGCGTGCCGCTTCCGGCAGCGACGGGCGGATTCGCGCCAGGCTGTTTTCCAACGGCCCGTAGGCCACCGCCAGAAAGCGCACCAGATAGGCCAGCACCAGTGCCGACAGACTGCCGAGCAACAAGGGTTTGCCCGCGCCACCAAGCCAACCCGACAGCGGCACCACCAACTCTCGGTCCAGGTAGCTGAAGGCCAACATGATCGATACGGCCAATACCGAGCCCGGCAAGGCATAGCCGACGTTAGCCAGGCTGATACCGGAGCGAATCGCCCGGGTCGGCGCCAGCCGATTGGCAAAGGCGAGTATCAGCGCCACGCTGACCGTGATCAGCGCGGCAATGCCGCCCAGGTAAAGGGTGTGGACGATCAGGCCGGTGTAGCGCTCATCCAGATCGAAGCGGCCGCGCTGCCAGAACCACGCGACCAGTTGCAGCATGGGGATAACAAAGGCGCAGGCGAACACCAACCCGCACCACGTGCTGGCCGCTGCCGCCTTGAACCCACGCAGGTGATACAACGCCTGGCCCCGTGGCCGCTCGTTGCTTGGGCGGCTGGCACCGCGGGCACGCCGTTCGCCGTACAGCACCAGCATCACTACCAGCAGCAACAGGCTGGCCAGTTGGGCAGCGCTTGAAAGGCTGAAAAAGCCGTACCAGGTCTTGTAGATGGCGGTGGTGAAGGTGTCGAAGTTGAACACCGAAACCGCGCCGAAATCCGCCAGGGTTTCCATCAAGGCCAGGGCCACGCCGGCACCAATCGCCGGCCGCGCCATGGGCAGCGCGACGCGCCAGAACGCTTGCCAGGGCGATTGCCCGAGCACGCGCGCCGCTTCCATCAGGCCTTTACCCTGGGCCAGAAACGCCGTGCGCGCCAGCAGGTAGACGTAGGGGTAGAACACCAGCACCAATACGATAATCACGCCGCTGGTGGAGCGCACGCGCGGCAGCCGCAGACCAGTACCGAACCCTTCGCGCAGCAGGGTTTGCACCGGGCCGGCGAAATCCAGCAAACCGACAAACACAAAGGCCAGTACGTAGGCGGGAATGGCAAAAGGCAGCATCAAGGCCCAATCGAGCCAGCGCCGTCCAGGAAACTCGCAAAGGCTGGTCAGCCAGGCCAGGCTTACGCCCAGCAGCGTCACCCCCACACCCACGCCCAGCACCAGGGTGAGGGTATTGCCCAGCAGGCGTGGCATCTGGGTGTCCCACAGATGCGACCAGATTTGCGCATCGATGCTTTGCCAGGACAGCAACAGCACGCTCAGCGGCAGCAGCACCAGGGCGGCGACGCTGAAGACCGGCAGGTACCAGCGGCGTTGGGCGGGGTGGGCCAAGGAAAGGACTCTCAGAGTGTCGGTTGTCTTGAACGCGCCACCAACCAATGTGGGAGCGGCGGTGCGACGATTCGACTTGCTCGCGAAGGCGGTGTATCAGTCACATGTGTATCGACTGACGGGACGCTTTCGCGAGCAAGCCCGCTCCCACATTTAGTTCGGCGCTTGCCTGCAAATTGTAGTCAGTTCCAGCCGGCGCGATCCATCAGGCGGATAGCCTCAGCCTGACGCTTGCCGGCCACTTCCACCGGCAAGGTATCGGCCACGAACTTGCCCCAGGTCGCCACTTCCGCCGATGGCGGCACCGCCGGGTTGGCCGGGAATTCCTGATTCACGTCGGCGAAGATCTGTTGCGCTTCAGGCGTGGTCATCCACTCAACCAATGCCTTGGCCGCTTCCGGGTGCGGTGCGTGCTTGGTCAGGCCAATGCCCGACAGGTTCACGTGCACACCGCGGTCGCCCTGGTTCGGCCAGAACAGTTTTACCGCCAAATCCGGCTTTTGCTTGTGCAGGCGGCCGTAGTAGTAGGTATTGACGATGCCCACGTCGCATTGCCCGGCGTTGATCGCCTCCAGCACGGCGATGTCGTCGGAGAACACGTCGGTAGACAGGTTGTTGACCCAGCCTTTGACGATTTCTTCGGTCTTGGCCGCGCCATGGGTTTCGATCAGGGTGGCGGTCAGCGACTGGTTGTAGACCTTTTTCGCCGTGCGCAGGCACAGGCGGCCTTCCCATTGTTTGTCGGCCAGGGCTTCGTAAGTGGTCAGGTCACCGGGTTTTACCCGGTCGGTGGAATAGGCGATGGTCCGCGCGCGCAGGCTCAAGCCGGTCCAGGCGTGGTTTGAGGAGCGGTATTGCAGCGGAATATTCTTGTCGATCACCGCTGAGGTGAACGGCTGCAGGATGCCCATTTGCTCAGCCTGCCAAAGGTTGCCGGCGTCGACGGTGAGCAACAGGTCGGCCGTGGCGTTTTCGCCTTCGGCCTTGATGCGCTGCATCAGCGGGGCTTCCTTGTCGGTGATGAACTTCACCTGCACGCCGGTCTTTTTGGTGTAGGCATCGAACACCGGCTTGATCAGTTCGTCGATGCGCGAGGAGTAGACCACGACTTCGTCGGCTGCCTGCACGGTGGTGCTGCCGATAAGGGTGAGTGCCAGGGCAGTCAGGAGGCGCTTGGGTGCCAACATGGGTGCGGTCTCTCATTTGCAAAAAGAGGGCAAATGATAAGGACTCACATTTGGTAGCGCTTGGTGGAGGCGTTACGAGATGTTGCACAGCGCTTTCCCTTGTGGGAGCGGGCTTGCTCGCGAAGGCGTCGTGTCAGTCGATACATGTGTAACTGATACACCGCTTTCGCGAGCAAGCCCGCTCCCACAGGGGGACGCATTGCAATTCAGGGTTTGGCCAGTTCCGGGAGGTCGCCGGTCAGGCCCAAGGCCTGGCGGACGAAGACGGCCTTGGCTTCGGGCATCTGGTCGACGATTTTAAGCCCGGCGTTGCGCAACCAGCGCAATGGCAACTGGTCGGCCTGGAACAGGCGTTCAAAGCCTTCCATGGCCGCCATCAGCGCCAGGTTATGCGGCATGCGCCGACGTTCGTAGCGGCTCAACACCTTCACATCGGCCAGACGCTCACCGCGTTCGGTTGCCGCCAGCAGCACTTCAGCCAGCACGGCTGCATCGAGGAAACCCAGGTTCACGCCCTGCCCCGCCAATGGGTGGATCACGTGGGCGGCGTCGCCAATCAGCGCCAGGCCTTCGGCCACATAGCGTTTGGCGTGGCGTTGGCGCAATGGCACGCACACACGTGGATCGGCGCTGAGCACCCTGCCGAGCCGCCCTTCAAAGGCGCGCTCCAGCTCACGGCAGAAGTTTTCGTCGTCCAGCGCCATCAGGCGTTCGGATTCGGCCGGGGTGGTCGACCAGACGATCGAACACCAGTCTTCCTGCCCATCGCGCACCAGTGGCAGAAACGCCAGCGGGCCAGTGTCGGTGAAACGCTGCCACGCCGTGCGCTGGTGGGGCTGGCTACTGCGAACGCTGGTGACAATGGCGTTATGCAAGTAATCCCACTCGCGGGTCGCAGTGCCGGTCAGGCGGCGTACGGCGGAGTTGGCGCCATCGGCGGCGACCACCAGCGGCGCACGCAATTTACGCCCGTCCGCCAGGGTCAGCAGCCAGTCATCACCGGAGCGGCGCATCTGTTCCAGGCGGGCGTTGGCCAGCAGGCCCAGGTCGCAATCATGCAGGCGGTCGAGCAGCGCGTCTTGAACCACACGGTTCTCGACGATATGCCCGAGCACTTCAGCGTGCACACTGGCCGCCGAGAAGTGGATCTGCCCGGTGCCGCTGCCGTCCCACACTTGCATCTCGCCATAGGGGCTGGCGCGCCGCGACACAATGCCGTCCCACACGCCCAGGCGCTCGAGGATGCGCTGGCTGGCGGCCGACAAGGCACTCACCCGTGGCTCGAAGGCCGCCTGACGGTCGAACGGCTTGACGCTCAGCGGGCTGCCGTCGAGCAGCAGCACCTGCAGGCCACTGCCCTGCAACGCCAGCGCCAGGGCGCTTCCGACCATTCCGGCCCCGACAATCAGCACATCTGCGCGCATGTCCATGCTTTAAGCCTGCTTTGCTGGCGGCTTGCGCCGCACGTAAAGGGTTTTGTCGACCCGCGCCACCAGGGTGCCGGAGCCGTCATGAATCTCGACCTTGAGGTGAGGCAAGTATTTCTCGCCACCTTCGGTCTGCCGGCGAATTTCGTCCAGCAAGGCGTCGTCGATGGAAAATTCGGCGTACACCGGGCCTTTGCCCGGCGACACGAAGTCAATGCTCGCGGCCTTGTCCCACACGATGTAGTCGCGGCCCAGGTTCTCCATCAACAGCAACATGTAGAACGGGTCGACCATCGAGTACAGGCTGCCGCCGAACTGCGTACCAACGTAGTTGCGGTTGTACCAACCCAGGCCCATGCGCACTTTGACATGACGAAAGTCAGCGCTCATGTGCTGCACGCTTATCCCCGCCCCAAGATAGGGCGGATAAAGGGTCATGACCCAACGCAACAGCCGCGCTTTCCCCAAACGTTGGATCAACCACTTACGCATCGGGGCGCGTACCCAGGCCCATGGCCTGACGGGCGAACCAGCGTTTGGCCGGCGGTAGCAGGTCCAGGCCGAGCAGGCCCATGTTGCGGCCCAAAGCCACTAATGGCTGGGCACTGCCAAACAGGCGCGTGACTTGATCGGAGAAACCCACCGTGAGCTTCTGGTCCAGATGCTGGCATTCGCGGTAGCGCTGCAAGGTCGCCAAGTCGCCCGGCACCGCAGGCCCGGCCAGCAAGGCTTCGGCCAAGGCATTGGCATCGCGCAAGGACAGGTTGAAACCCTGCCCGGCAATCGGGTGCAGGCTGTGGGCGGCATTGCCGAGGATCGCCAGGTGCGAGCGCACTTGTTCTTCGGCTTCCACCAGCGTCAGCGGGTACAGGTGCCGTGCGCCGACTTGCTTGAGGGTGCCCAGGCGATAGCCGAACACGCCCTGCAGCTCGCTCAAGAAACTGCGCTCATCGAGGTTGGCCAGGCGCTGGGCGTCCATGCCGATGCGTGTCCACACCAGCGCGCAGCGGTTGTCCGGCAACGGCAACAGGGCCATCGGGCCTTCATCGGTGAAGCGCTCGAAGGCCTCGCCGTTATGGGCTTCGCTTGGAGTGATGTTGGCGATCAGCGCGCTCTGGTTGTAAGGGCGGGTTTTGACGCCAATACCCAGTTGCTCACGCAAACCGGAGCGGCCGCCATCGGCCAATACTGCAAGGTCGCATTCCAGCACGGTTTCATCGTTGAGGGTCAGGCGATAGCCGTCGGGCAGCGGCTCCATGCGCGTGACTTCCGCCGGGCAGCGCCAGCTCACCACCTCTTTGTCCAGGCCTTGCCACAGGCACTGGCCGAGCCAGGCGTTTTCCACCACATAGCCGAGGGCCGGCACGCCCTCCTCCAGAGCGGACAAGCGCGCAGTGGAGAAACGCCCACGGTCTGACACGTGAATCTGCTTGATCGGCTCGGCGCGGCGGGAGATGTCCTGCCACACACCCAGGCGCTGATAGATCTGACGCGCTCCGTAGGAGAGTGCCGAAGAACGCGCATCGTAGCTCGGCTGGTAAGTGTCACCCGGCGCGAACGGTTCGATCAGCACGATCTTCCAACCCCGTGCCTTGGCACCGGCCTGTAATGCCAACGCCAGGCTGGCGCCGACCAGGCCGCCGCCGATAATCGCCAGGTTGACCCGGCTCATCGGGCTGCCGCCATCAGCGCTTCGATCTCGGCGACGGTTTTGGGGACGCCGCCGGTCAGAATCTCACAGCCTTGCTTGGTCACTATCACGTCGTCCTCGATGCGTACGCCAATGCCACGCCATTTCTTTGCCACATTCTGGTTGTCCGGCGAGATATAAATGCCCGGCTCCACGGTCAACGCCATGCCCACTTCCAGCACACGCCATTCACCGCCCACTTTGTATTCGCCCACATCATGCACATCCATGCCCAGCCAGTGGCCGGCGCGGTGCATATAAAAGGCGCGGTAGGCTTCGCTGGCGATTAATTCGTCGACGTCGCCCTGCAACAAGCCCAACTTCACCAGCCCGGCGGTGATGACCTGCACGGTCGCCTCATGGGCCTGGTTCCAGTGTTTGTTCGGCGCGATCTCGGCAAAAGCGGCTTCCTGGGAGGCCAGCACAATCTCGTAGATCGCCTTTTGTTCGGGTGAAAATTTGCCGCTGACCGGCCAGGTACGCGTGATGTCGCTGGCGTAGCAGTCGATCTCGCAACCGGCGTCGATCAACACCAGGTCACCGTCCTTGAGCAGCGCGTCATTCTGCTGGTAATGCAGAATGCAGCTGTTACGCCCGGCGGCGACGATGGAGCCATAGGCCGGCATTTTCGCGCCGCCTTTGCGGAACTCGTAATCCAGTTCGGCCTCCAGGCTGAACTCATACAGCCCGGCGCGACTGGCCTGCATCGCCTTGACGTGGGCCGCGCAGGAAATTCGCGCGGCCTCGCGCATCACCTTCACTTCTGCCGCCGATTTATACAGGCGCATGTCGTGGAGCAGATGATCCAGGGCAACAAATTCGTTCGGCGGCTGGGCGCCCAAGTGCGCTTTGGAGCGGATCACGTTGATCCATTCCATCACATGCCGATCGAATTCGGCGTTGCTGCCCATGGCCGAATACACCCGGTCGCGGCCTTCGATCAGGCCGGGCAAGATGTCGTCGATATCGGTGATGGGGAACGCATCGTCAGCGCCAAAGTCGCGAATTGCGCCTTCGGTGCCGGCGCGCAGGCCGTCCCACAGTTCGCGTTCGGCGTTGCGCTCGCGGCAGAACAACACGTACTCGCCATGCTGACGACCGGGCATCAGCACGATCACAGCTTCGGGTTCAGGGAAGCCGCTCAGGTACTGGAAGTCGCTGTCCTGACGGTAGACATGCTCGACATCACGGTTGCGGATGGCCACGGCGGCGGCCGGCAGGATCGCGATGCTGTTGGGTTCCATCTGCGCCATGAGCGCCTTGCGGCGGCGGGTGTATTCCGCTTTCGGGATATGGATCATGGGCAGATGGACTTCCTTGCTTAGTGCAGCGACGGCTTGGGTGCGGCGGGCTCAGCGGATTTTTTGGTCTCGGTGAACAGCAGCAGCGGCGCGACGCGCAGGTATTCCATCACTTCCATATAGTCACCTTCGCCGTCCTCGGACTCTTCCAGGGCATCTTGCACCTGGGAGATGGCAGCCAGGTCTTGCAACACTTCTTTGGCGTCGGTGCTCAGCTCCAGGCCGCCGGCGTTCACGCCAAAGCCGTGCAGGAAGCCTTGGCACCATTGGCCCAATGCGGCGGCGCGATCGGTGAGCGGCGCATCGTCGGTCGGCAGCAGCAGGACCACGGTGACGTCATCACCGGTCAGCTCGCCCTTGACCATCTCTTGCAGGCCGATCAGCGCGTTACGCACGTTCTCGGTAGGTTCGGTTTCCAGCAGCTCGGCCACATCGGCCAGCCAGTTGTCGGCATCAAAGCCAACGCCCGTGCAGCTGCGGCCCAACAGCACGCCGTGCAGTTCGGCAGGCGAGCAAGGATGACCGCTGGAGCTCAGCAGTTTGGAAAAAGCGTCGTACGGGGAGTTCTGAATAGGCATGGTGAGCTAGGCGCCAGACGGCGCAATGTCTAGAATGAAGCGCTGTATCCTAGCACCGGCAGACGTACCAAGACTATCGAGGGCGTCAGATCGTTTATCCTGAAGTTGCCATTCATCAGACAAATCCAGTGGAACCCAATGGAAGACACCGACCTGCAAGCGCTGATGGCCAGACTCGAACTGCTAATTGATCGGGTCGAGCAACTTAAGAGTCAAAACGGACTCCTATTAGCTCAGGAAAAGACCTGGCGCGAGGAACGCGCTCACCTCATTGAAAAAAACGAAATCGCCCGGCGTAAGGTCGAATCGATGATTTCGCGCCTGAAGGCCCTGGAGCAAGACTCATGAGTTCAAGCAATAGCGTTACCGTGCAGATCCTCGACAAAGAATATTCGATCATCTGCCCTCAGGAAGAACGCAGCAATCTGGTGAGTGCTGCCCGCTATCTGGATGGCAAGATGCGTGAAATCCGCAGCAGCGGCAAAGTCATCGGCGCCGACCGTATCGCCGTGATGGCCGCACTGAATATTACCCACGATCTGCTGCATAAGCAGGAACGGCCTGACGTGCAGGCCAGCGGTTCGACACGTGAGCAGGTGCGCGACCTGCTCGAACGCGTGGATCTGGCACTTTCTACCGATCCAGAGCCACCCAAGGGCTGATTGACGCCTCTGTTTAAGGTATACTCGCCCCACTCCCTGGCGTGTTTGCCAGTCGGCGATGTCCCTGAGCCGATTCGCACTACCCTGGAAGTTGCACGTTGGGCTGGTGTGCATGTCCGCTAGACGGAAAGCCTTAAAGCCTACTGCATCTTCCACCTTGAACTTTCGGGTTCAAGGGCTAAGTCGACAGCGGCTCTGTCGGGGAGCCTGAATTCCCAAACTCAATGCCAGTCTTAGGACTGGCATTGTTTTATGAGCCGAACAACCATGACCGAACCTGCGCCGCTTTCCCGTCCGCAACTTCGACGCATGTTGCGCAAAGCCCGCCGCGCCCTTACGCCGAGCGAGCAGCGCAAGGCCGCCCATGGCCTGTATCGGCAACTGGCACAGCATCCGCTGTTTCGCCGGGCCAAACATATTTCCTTATATCTACCCACGGACGGTGAAATCGATCCGCGCTTGCTGCTACGCGCTGCCCAGCGGCGGGGTAAGGCCACTTATCTGCCGGTGCTGAGTGCCTGGCCGCGCACCAAGATGGTGTTCCAGCGCGTGCGGCCTGGGGATAAGTTATTGCCCAACCGCTTTCGCATTCTTGAGCCGCACGTAAATGCCAACCGCCAACGCAACGTCTGGGCGCTGGACCTGGTGCTGTTGCCACTGGTGGGTTTCGATGATGTGGGTGGGCGACTGGGCATGGGCGGTGGGTTTTATGACCGTAGCCTGGCCTACCTGGCTCGGCGCAAGAACTGGCGCAAGCCGACGCTATTGGGCTTGGCCCATGAATGCCAGAAGGTCGAACGTTTGGCGCAGGCGAGCTGGGATGTGCCATTAGCTGGCACCGTCACCGATAAAAAATGGTATGTCGCTGAAACGTCGCTGGAACCAGCGACGCATTGAAAAAGTGTTAACGCTTGAACGGTTGAGGCTGCTGCTGAGCCAGTTCAACAGGTGCATCAGTCTTGTTCGACCACAAGCTCTGGGCATACCCGGTGGTCACGACGCCCAGACCAAACAAAATAACCAAAATCCATAGTAAATCCGGTTTACGTTGCATCGATTGCCCCCCTTCAGGCACCTCGTACACGATGACAACAACGTTCCAAAGTAGTCCGTTGCAGCTGCGTCAAGCTTAAAAGCGGGCATTCTGCGGTAACGTGAACCAACACGCAAACCTTGACGCCAACCGACTGTCGGTTTGTCATGGAATTGCCTGACAACTTGCCCAATGCCCTTTTCAGGAGCCCCCAAATGGCCTACTGGCTGATGAAATCCGAGCCCGATGAACTCTCAATCAAAGGCCTGGAAAAGCTCGGTGAAGCGCGCTGGGACGGCGTGCGCAATTACCAGGCGCGCAACTTTCTGCGAGCCATGGCGGTTGGCGATGAGTTTTTCTTTTATCACTCAAGCTGCCCTGAGCCGGGCATTGCCGGGATCGGCAAAATTGTCGAGGCGGCTTATCCGGACCCGACCGCGCTGGAACCCGAAAGCCATTATTTCGATGCCAAAGCCACACCGGAGAAAAACCCGTGGACGGCAATCAACGTGGCCCACGTCGAGACATTTCCAAAGGTGCTGGGCCTTGGCTACCTCAAACAACAAACTGCCCTCGCCGAATTGCCGCTGGTGCAAAAAGGCAGTCGATTGTCGGTGATGCCGGTGACGGCCGAACAATGGGCGGCGGTACTCGCCCTGCGCTGAACAGGCAGAACCCTGCGGTCACACCTGTGATGCAAGCATCTTCACGCCAAGCGGGTTAGGCTTGCGCTTCATTTGACCGGTATCAAGAGCCTTCGGGCGCTACCGGTCAAACTAGGACGCTTATGCCGCAGGATGCAGCCATGTCTACGAATCACACTATGTCGCGCCTTTTCGCCGTTGCGCTGATCACCTTGTTGCTGGGTGCCGGCGGGTTCGGTTATTGGCGATCGACTCAGGACCGCCTGCCCGAAGGCCTGAGCATGGGCAATGGGCGCCTGGAATCCACCGAAGTACAGATCGCCGCCAAGATCCCCGGGCGCCTGGCCGAAGTGCGTGTGGATGAAGGCGACAAGGTGCTCAAAGGCCAACTGCTCGCGCGCATGGACACCCGCACCCTCGAAGCCCAGCGCACCCAGGCCGAAGCCGAAGTGCTGCGCGCCAAGGAGAACTTCGCCGCCGCCGAGGCCAACGTGCAGTTGCGCCAAAGCGAACAACTGCTGGCCAACCAGGAACTCAAGCGCACCCAGGAGCTATACAAGCGCGGCTTCGCCAGCAGCCAGTTGATCGACCAGCAGCAAGCACGCCAGAACACCGGCAACGCGGCCGTGATCGCCGCGCAGGCTCAAGTCAACGCGGTGAAAGCGGCCATCGGCGCGGCACAGGCTCAGGTGGCCCAACTCACCAGCGAAATCGACGACAGCAGCCTGCGTGCGCCCATCGACGGCATCATTCAATTGCGCCTGGCCGAACCCGGTGAAGTGCTCGGCGCGGGCGGTCGCGTTTTACTGTTGATTGACCCGAATGATCAGTACATGAACCTCTACCTCCCCGCTTCCGTCACCGGCCGCCTGACCGTCGGCAGCGACGCACGCATCCTGCTCGACGCCCTGCCCCAGCAGCCGCTGCCGGCGAAAATCAGCTTTGTCGCGGCCAAATCGCAGTTCACCCCCAAAGAGGTGGAGACCCGCGACGAACGCCAGAAATTGGTATTCCGCGTCAAGCTGCGCCTGACTCAACCCAGCGCCGTACCACAAGCCAAACCGGGCATGCCCGGCGCCGGTTATGTGCGCACGGCTGATATCGACTGGCCGGCCAACCTGCAATGACCGACCTGGCGCTGCACGCCACCGGCATCCAACACCGTTACGGCAAGCAACAGGCACTGATCGACATCGCCTTCAGCCTGCCGGCGGGCACCCGCTGTGGGTTGATTGGCCCGGATGGCGCGGGCAAGTCGAGTTTGCTGGGGCTGATCGCCGGGGTTAAGAAACTTCAGGCAGGTCAGCTTGAGGTGCTCGGCGGCTCCATCGAAGATCGCCGCCACCGCAATAGCCTGTACCCGCGCATCGCCTTTATGCCCCAAGGCCTGGGCGGCAACTTGTATCCCGAGTTGTCCATCAGCGAGAACATCCGTTTCTTCGCCACGCTGTTCGGTTTGTCCAAAGCCGATTGCGAGCAACGCATGCACAACCTGCTGCTGGCCACCGACCTCGCACGCTTCGCCGAGCGCCCGGCCGGCAAGTTGTCCGGCGGCATGAAGCAGAAGCTCGGCCTGTGCTGCGCGCTGATCCACGACCCTGATTTGTTGATCCTCGACGAACCCACCACGGGCGTCGACCCACTGTCGCGCCGGCGTTTCTGGGAGCTGGTCGACACCGTGCGCAGCGAGCGCCCACAGCTGACGCTGCTGGTAGCCACCGCCTACATGGAAGAGGCCGAGCAGTTCGAACATTGCCTGATGCTCGATCGCGGCAAGCTGATCGCCGATGGCCTGAGCCGCGAGCTGGCAGCCATCACACCCAGCGGCAAACTTGATGAGGCCTTTACCCATTTCCAGGGTGACGGCGCCCACAACAACCAGCCGCTGGTGATCCCACCGCGTGAAAGCGCCAACACCGATATCGCCATCGAGGCCCACGACCTGACCCTGCGCTTTGGGGATTTCACGGCGGTGAACAAGGTCAGCTTCGCAATTGGTCGCGGTGAGATCTTTGGCTTTCTCGGCTCCAACGGCTGCGGCAAAACCACCACCATGAAAGTCCTCACCGGGCTGATGCCGGCCACCGAAGGCAGTGCCACGCTGCTCGGCAACCCGGTAAATGCCAAGGACCTGGCCACTCGCAAGCGCGTGGGGTTCATGTCGCAAAGCTTCTCGCTCTACGGCGAACTCAGCGTGCGCCAGAACCTGGTGCTGCATGCGCAACTGTTCGACTTGCCCAAGGCCGACAGCGGCCCGCGTATCGACGAGTTGATCCAGCGCTTCGACCTCGGTGAAGTGGCCGAGCAACCCTCCGGTGAATTGCCCCTGGGCCTGCGCCAGCGCCTGTCACTCGCGGTGGCGGTGCTGCATCGCCCGGAAGTGCTGATTCTCGATGAGCCCACTTCGGGCGTCGACCCGGCGGCGCGGGATGATTTCTGGCGACTGTTGGTTCAATTGTCCCGCGAGCAAGGCGTGACGATTTTCCTGTCCACCCACTTTATGAACGAGGCCCAGCGCTGCGACCGCATCTCCTTGATGCACGCGGGCAAAGTGCTGGCCTGCGACACACCCGACGCGTTGCAACAGCAATTCCACGGCGACACCTTGGAGGCCGCGTTCGTTACCTGCCTGGAACAGGCCCAAGGCGAAGCCGAACCTGCCGCACCGAGTAACACCGTCAGCGAAAGCAGCGCGCCGCCCGTCAGCAAACGTGGCTTCAGCATCGCCCGCCTGTTGGCCGTGGCAAGCCGCGAAGGCAAAGAGCTGTTGCGCGACAAAGTGCGCATGGCCTTCGCCCTGCTCGGTGCGATGTTCATGATGGTGATCTTCGGTTACGGCATTTCCCTGGACGTAGAAAACCTCGCCTTCGCCGTCTACGACCAGGACCAGACTCCGCAAAGCCGCGCCTACCTGGAAGCCTTCCGCAGCTCGCGTTACTTCGCAGAACAAGCACCCATCCGCGATGCCAACGAACTGCACCGGCGCCTGCAACGTTCGGAAATCAAACTGGCGCTGGAGATCCCGCCCGGTTTTGGTCGCGACCTGTACGCCGGCCGCCAACCCACGGTAGCCGCCTGGATCGATGGCGGCATGCCGTTTCGCGCCGAAACCAGCCGTAATTACGTAGAGGCGGTGCACCAAGGCAACCTTGCGCAACTGGCCGAACTGAGCAGCCTGCCGCAGAGCAACCCGGCCGCCGCCAAGCTGGAAACGCGCTTTCGCTACAACCAGGACGTGGTCAGCGTGAATGCCATCGGCCCTGGCGTGATGGCACTGATCCTGGCATTCATCCCGGCAATGCTCACGGCCCTGGGCATCGTGCGCGAAAAAGAGCTGGGGTCGATCACCAACTTCTACGCCACGCCGCTGACGCGCCTGGAGTTCCTGCTGGGCAAACAGGCGCCGTACCTGGCGGTGAGCCTGGTCAACCTGGCGCTGCTGGTGGCGATGAACCGCTGGCTGTTCGGCGTGCCCTTCAAGGGCAGCGGCCTGGCCTTGGCATTCGGCGGCCTGTTGTACGTGCTGGCCACCACCAGCATGGGCCTGCTGATTTCCGCGTTCACCCGCACCCAGATCGCGGCGATCCTCGGCACCATGATCATCACCAGCCTGTCAACCATCCAGTTCTCCGGGCTGATCGTGCCGCGCTCGTCGCTGGAAGGCGCGGCCGCGCTGATGGGCATGTTGTTCCCCGCCGGGCACTTCCTGGATATCGCCGTGGGCACCTTCACCAAGGCCCTGGACCTGCGCCAGTTGTGGCCGCAATGCCTGGCGCTGTTCGGGTTTTTCGTCGGGTTCACCGGGCTGAGCCTGATCATGCTCAAGAAGCAGGAGGCCTGATGCACAAGCTCGCTCACATCCTGCGCCTGGGCCTCAAGGAACTCACCAGCCTGCGCCACGACAGCGTATTGCTGCTGTTTCTGGCCTACGCCTTTACCGTGGCGATCTACATGCCCGCCGCCGGTTCGGTGATTGGCGTGCACAACGCCAGCGTGGCCTTTATCGATGAAGACCACAGCGCGCTGTCGCGGCAGATGGCCGAGGCGTTGCAACCACCGGAGTTTCAGCCGCCTGCGCCACTGGCCTACGACCAGTTGGACAAGGTCATGGACAGCGGCGAGTACACCTTCGTGATCAATGTGCCGGCCAACTTCCAGGCGGACCTGTTGGCCGGTCGTCAGCCGGGCGTGCAGGTAAACGTCGATGCCACGGCGATGAGCCAGGCATTTATGGGCGCAGGCTATATCGGCCGGATTTTCCAGCGTGAGTTGCAGCGCTACAGCGGGCAAACCGACGCGTTGGGCAAGACGCCTGCGCGCCTGACCACACGGGCATTGTTCAACACTAACCTGGAAGGCGGTTGGTTTTTAGCGGTGATCCAGATCGTCAACAACATCACCATCCTGGCCATCGTGCTCACCGGCACCGCGCTGCTGCGCGAGCGTGAACACGGCACGCTCGACCATTTGCTGGTGCTGCCGCTGACGGCGCTGGAAATCATGCTGGCAAAAATCTGGAGCAACATGCTGGTGGTGGTGCTGTGTACGTGGCTGTCGCTGGAGCTGGTGGTCAAAGGCTTGCTCGGCGTGCCGCTGGCCGGGTCCCTGAGCCTGTTTTTGCTGGTGACGGCGCTGTACCTGTTTGCCAGCACTGCCTTGGGTATTTTTCTCGCCACCCTTGCGCGTTCGACGCCGCAGTTTGGTTTGCTGGCGATTCCGGTGATCATTCCGATGCTGCTGCTGTCTGGCGGCAGTACGCCGTTGGACAGCATGCCCGAGTGGTTGCAGTGGGTGATGCAGGGCTCGCCGTCGACGCATTTTGTGAGCTTGAGTGCGGCGATTTTGTTTCGCGATGCGGGCGTGGGTGTGGTGTGGCCGGATTTACTGGCGTTGGTGGGGATTGGGTTGGTGTTTTTTGCGGTGGCGCTGGCCAGGTTCAGGAAAAGCTTGGCTTCCTGAGGTGCCTGTAAGGGCCTCTTCGCGAGCAAGCCCGCTCCCACATTTTGACCGCGTTTAATCAGAGGAACACGGTCGAATGTGGGAGCGGGCTTGCTCGCGAAAGGCGCGAAGCGCCCGCTTTACTGGATGATCAGGTTGTTGAAGAGCAGGTCTTCCACCACCGGCTTGCCGGTCTCGTCGTTCATGACTTGCTGGGTTTGCTTCAGGGCTTCCTGGCGCAGTTTTTCTTTGCCTTCGACCGTGCTCATGGCTTCGTTGGTCTGCTGGGTAAACAGCGCCACCAGCTGGTTACGAATCAGCGGGTCGTTGGCTTTGACGGCCGCAGCCGCTTCAGGCCCGGTCACGCGCAGGGCGATGTCGGCCTTGTAGACCCGCAATTTCGCCGTGCCATCCAGGCCGTAGTTGCCCACGAACGGTGGGGTCAGGCTGATGTAGCTGACCTTCGGCGCCTCGCCTTCTTTCGCTTCTTCGGCCTGGGCTGCCATCGGCAAGGTCAGGGCGAGCATCAACAGGATCCACGCTTTCACAGTTCATTCCTCGAATTCGGTTGCCGGGTAGCATAACGCTAGCAAGGCTGAGTACAAGCTTATGGCGACTTATCAGGGCCAGGCATGCTCGTTGACCCACGGGCGTACCCTCCTACACTTATCGGCCACGACGCCAAAAGGAATAGTCCGATGAAAGCTGTGCTGTGCAAAGCCTTCGGCCCCGCCGAAACCCTGGTGCTGGAAGAGATCGCCAGCCCCGCGATCAAGAAGAACGAAATCCTGCTGGATGTGCACGCCGCCGGGGTGAATTTCCCGGACACCTTGATCATTGAGGGCAAGTACCAATTCAAGCCGCCCTTCCCGTTCTCACCGGGTGGCGAAGCGGCCGGCGTGGTCAGCGAAGTGGGTGAAAAGGTCAGCCACCTCAAAGTCGGCGACCGGGTCATGGCCCTGACCGGCTGGGGCAGCTTTGCCGAACAGGTCGCGGTGCCGGGCTATAACGTGCTGCCAATCCCGCCGAGTATGGATTTCAACACCGCCGCCGCCTTCAGCATGACCTACGGCACCTCCATGCATGCGCTCAAACAACGCGCCAACCTGCAACCCGGCGAAACTCTGCTGGTGCTCGGCGCCTCCGGCGGTGTGGGCCTGGCCGCCGTAGAAATCGGCAAAGCCATGGGCGCCCGGGTGATTGCCGCCGCCAGCAGCGCCGACAAACTCGCCGTAGCCAAGGCCGCCGGCGCGGATGAGCTGATCAACTACAGCGAGGCCAGCCTTAAGGATGAGATCAAGCGCCTGACCGACGGCAACGGCGTCGATGTGATCTACGACCCGGTCGGCGGCGACCTGTTTGACCAGGCCGTGCGCGGCATCGCCTGGAACGGCCGCCTGCTGGTGGTAGGTTTTGCCAGCGGGCGCATTCCCGAGCTGCCGGTGAACCTGGCGCTGCTCAAGGGCGCGTCCGTGGTCGGGGTGTTCTGGGGCTCGTTCGCCCAGCGCCAGCCGCAGGACAATGCGGCGAACTTCCAGCAGTTGTTTACCTGGTATGGCGAGGGCAAGTTGAAGCCGTTGGTTTCGCAGGTGTATCCGCTGGAACAGGCTGCGCAGGCAATTAACGACTTGGGGCAGCGCAGGGCTGTGGGCAAAGTCGTGGTCCAGACCCGCTAATCGATTTGGAATGCAATCAACTGTGGGAGGGGCGGTGCGACGATTCGACTTGCTCGCGAAAGCGGTGTATCAGTCACAAATGTCTCGACTGACACGGCGCATTCGCGAGCAAGCCCGCTCCCACATTTTTGATCTCCAGCGTCTCAAAGAATCCAATCACGACCCACACTTATCTATTCGCGACATGTTCGTAAGAGAACATGCAATCACTCCAATTTCCTGTGTTTGCAGATAAGAGGCGATGCTATTTTCGGTAACGAAACTGTAACATTCGCATCCGCAGTCAAAACAAGAAATTTGGAGCTCTTGAATGTTTGCTTTCTTTCGTCCTGCCGCACACCAGGCGCCCCTGCCTGAAGAAAAAATAGACAGTACTTATCGACGGCTGCGCTGGCAGATCTTCGCCGGTATTTTCTTTGGTTACGCGGGCTACTACCTGCTGCGCAAAAACTTCTCGCTGGCCATGCCGTACCTGATCGACGAGGGTTACACCCGTGGCGAGCTGGGCCTGGCCATGTCGGCCATCGCGATTGCCTATGGCTTGTCCAAGTTCCTGATGGGGCTGGTGTCCGACCGCTCCAACCCGCGCTACTTCCTGCCTTTTGGCCTGCTGATATCGGCCGGGGTGATGTTCATTTTCGGTTTCGCACCTTGGGCAACGTCCAGCGTCACCATGATGTTCATTTTGCTGTTCATCAACGGCTGGGCCCAGGGCATGGGCTGGCCGCCAAGTGGACGCACCATGGTGCACTGGTGGTCGCAGAAAGAACGCGGCGGCGTGGTGTCGGTGTGGAACGTGGCGCATAACGTCGGTGGCGGCCTGATCGGCCCGCTGTTCCTGCTGGGCATGGCCTGGTTCAACGACTGGCACGCAGCGTTCTATGTGCCGGCGACCGTGGCATTGGCGGTGGCGGCATTTGCCTTCATCACCATGCGCGACACCCCGCAATCGGTTGGCCTGCCGCCCATCGAGCAGTACAAGAACGACTACCCGGAAGGCTATAACGCCAGCCACGAAGACGAGTTCAGCGCCAAGGAAATCTTCGTCAAGTACGTGCTGCGCAACAAAATGTTGTGGTACATCGCCTTCGCCAACGTGTTCGTCTACCTGCTGCGTTATGGCGTGCTGGACTGGGCACCGACTTACCTCAAGGAAGCCAAGCACTTCGACGTGGATAAAACCTCGTGGGCGTACTTCTTCTACGAGTGGGCGGGCATTCCAGGCACGCTGCTGTGCGGCTGGATGTCGGACAAGATCTTCCGTGGTAACCGTGGCCTGACCGGCATCGTGTTCATGGCGTTGGTCACCGTGGCGACCCTGGTTTACTGGCTCAACCCGCCAGGCAACCCAATGGTCGACATGATTGCGCTGTTCTCCATCGGCTTCCTGATCTACGGCCCGGTGATGCTGATCGGCCTGCAGGCGCTGGAACTGGCGCCGAAAAAAGCGGCGGGCACCGCTGCTGGTTTCACGGGCTTGTTTGGTTATTTGGGTGGTTCGGTGGCAGCCAGTGCAGCCATGGGCTACACCGTGGACCATTTCGGCTGGGACGGTGGTTTTGTGTTGCTGGTGGGCGCGTGCCTGCTGGCGATTGCTTTCCTGATCCCAACACTGTGGCACACCAACAGCGTCAGCTCGGCGCGTTAATTCGCGCCGCAGTCTTTGGCACAACGCTTGAGCCGCGCCTCCAGGTTTTTATCTGGCATGGCGTGGCTACGCAGGGCGTTCACGGTCTGCTCGACATAATCGCGAGTGGTGCCGTAACGCCCGCAAGCGCTTTCCAACACGTGGTTCAGCACGATATCGGGCAGGTTGCCAGCATAGCTGGGCAAGTGCCGCTCCAACACAAACCCCAGCGCCTGCACCTGACTGCCATCTTCCAGGCGGCAGCTGAGCCAGTGCGGCCGGTATGACGGGTACGGCATCTCGCGCTGCCACAAGGCATACAGAGAAGCCTCAAGCTGGTCTTCCGGCAAGCGGTAGGCAAACCCACTGCAAGAACCGCCGCGATCCAGGCCGAACACCAACCCCGGCGACTCCGGCGTGCCTCGATGCTCGTGTGACCACAGGTACAAGCCCCGGTGATAACCATGAACCCGAGCGCGCATGCGCTGGGTCGACGAGCATTCGGGACGCCAGATCAGCGAACCATAAGCGAATAGCCAGACCGGCCCGCCCTTATGCCTGGCCATGGTGGCCTGCATCGAACTCATTAATTGCTCGTGAGTCAGTTGCGGCCCCAGATCGAGCCGCGGAGGGTAAGCCAATTGCAACAGATCGGTTTCAATAACGGTCATGGCGGATCGCTTAGGTCTCCTGCGTGTTACCAGTTGTAAGCAACTTTACCGTAATAAAACGCGCCGCTGTAACCGTACGGCGAAAAAGTGCTATAGGCGAGGTTGCCGCCGCTGCTGGCGTAGGCATTGACCTTCTCCGGGTACTTATCGGTAATGTTGTCGCCGCCCAGGGTGAAGGTCCAGTTCTTGAGCTTGTAGTCTGCCGACAGATCGAGCACCCAGGCGGCCTTGAAGGTCTGGTCGTTGACCTTGTCGGCCTGGTAACTGGTGAATTCACCATAGCGCACCAGGTTGCTGTGCAGCGCCCAATTGCCGTAAGTGAAGTCGTTGCCCAGGCTGAGCTTGTGCTGCGGCGTGGTATCGCCAAGCAAACCGATGCGCTCACGACGGTCTACCCGCACCAGGTTGGCGCCCAGGCTGTCCAGAATCGCCGGGTTGGGCTTCACGTCGGTAACGTTGGTGTGATTGTAGTTGTAGCCCACGGTGCTGTTCCAGCGGATGCCGTTATCGAACGGGTAGCGATAGTTGGCCACCAGGTCGACACCGTCGGTGCTGGTGTCGGTGGCGTTGGTAAAGTAACGGGCGCTGGTGTAGTTGATATTGCCGACACCATTGGCTTGCAGATAGGCAATGGTGGCCGGGTTGAGATTGAGGTTGGACGACAGGCTGATGCGGTCGCGGATGTCGATGCGGTACACATCGAGCGTCACGGTCAGGTCATCGGCAGGCTCCAGCACCAGGCCGAGGCTGTAGTTGCGCGACTTCTCGGCTTTGAGGTCTTCGGCGCCCAACAGGCGGGCAACCTGGCTGTTGGCCGGGAAGGTGCCGGCTTCCTGGATGGTGTTGCCGATCAGCTGAGACGAGGTGTAGGCAAAGTTCTGCTGGGCCAGGGACGGCGCGCGGAAACCATTGGAAATGCTGCCACGCAAGGCCACTTGCGGGGTGAAGTCATAACGTGCCGACAGCGAGCCGCTGACATTGGAGCCGAAGTCGCTGTAGTCCTCATGACGCACGGCGGCCGAGGCGCTGAGTTTCTCGGTGAAGTTGGTTTCCAGGTCCAGGTACTGGGCCCAGTTGTGCCGCGAGGTACTGCCGGCGTCGGCATCGCGGAAGCCACCCAGGCCCGAACTGCCGGTCTGGTAGTAGGACGCCGGTTCACCCGCCTCAATTTGATAACCCTGGCGCAGGTATTCGCCGCCAAAGGCCACCGACACCGGGTACGGTAAAAAACCCACGTCGAACTCACGGGACAGGTCCAGGCTGACCTGGCGCTGGTTATTGCTCAAGGTGCCGTTGTTAAATTTGCGTGGCGTGGCCAGGCCGAGTGAGGTGTTGATGGTTTCGGTGCCCAGTTCGTACTGGTTCTTGCCGTAGTTGGCCGACAGGTCGTAGTGCCAATCGTAGGCCAGCAAGCCGCGCAGGCCGACCACCAGAGACGTGTCTTCCAGGTTGCCCTTGATCAGCGGCAGGTAGCCATTGGGGTTGAGCGCCGGGATGTTGTTGGATGCGTTGCTCGCCCGATAGAACGCCGCCGTTTCGCCACGGCGCTTGCTGTAGCCGCCGAAGGTGTAGAACTCAGCTGCATCGTTGAAGGAATATTCGGAGTTGAACTGGAATTTGCCTTCATTGGTGGCCGGCTCGCCCTGACGGAACACGCGCTGGCCATAGGTGGTGGAACCCACGCTGCCCGGACGGAAGTCGTCGCCAGCGCGGTTGGTGTAGTCGTTGTCGGCGCCTTCGCCCGAAACGTTGATAAAGCCATTGTCACCCAAGGCAAACCCGGTGTTGCCGCTGACGTTGCGCTGGATGCCATCACCCTTCTTGTACTCGCCAAACTTGGTCGAGACAGAGCCGCCGTGGTCGTCGTGCTTGAGGATCACGTTGATCACCCCGGCAATCGCATCCGAGCCATAGCGCGCCGACGCGCCATCGCGCAGCACTTCGATGTGGTCGACCGCCGACAGCGGGATCGCATTCAAATCCGCGGGCGCCGAACCGCGCCCCACAGCTCCGCCCAGGTTGACGAAGGCACTGGTGTGGCGGCGTTTGCCGTTGACCAGCACCAGCACTTGATCCGGCGATAAACCGCGCAACTGCGCCGGGCGTACCAGTTCGGCACCGTCCACCAGGCTTGGACGCGGGAAGTTGATAGAGGGAATCAGGCGCGCCAATACCGCGCCCAGCTCATCGGAACCGGTGCTGCGTAATGTGTCACCGGATATGACATCGATGGGCGACAACGAAGCACTGGCGGTGCGCTCTTGGGCGCGAGTACCCGTGACGATAACAGTGTCGAGTTTTGGTGCATCGGCGGCGGCCGTGTCTGCCGCCAGCACTGGATTGAAGCCCACAGCGGTCAGCAAATTGGCCGACAAAATCGCCGTGTACAGCGCGTGTTGCTTGTAGCTCCCCATACCGCACCCCTAAGAATCAACACTCAGAACTTCACTGCTCTGAGTTCGAACGATCGATCCGGCTGGTGGGCGGTGGCGGTCAGTTATTGGTTATTGGCAAATAGTCGGTAGTCCGTTGCTTATAGCTTAATAAGTTTTTTCCTACATCAGTAATACCGTAATTGCATAAGCATAGGCGAGCAAACCTTCAGCGCAGGTTCAGGCCCCGCAGGACATTTGCCGCCAAACTGTCGACGTTTAGCGACCCTTATTAGCCGCCCCTTCAAAACGACTATCGAGGTCGGACCATGAAACACCTTTTTTCCGGCGCGCTGCTTATGGCCCAAGCCGCCACTGCCCTGGCCTCCGAGGCCGCCGCCAAAGACGACAAGGGCTTCTGGTACGCCCAGACGAGCGTCTACACCCGGCATTTTTCGCCGGACCCAAAGCACAATAACAATCAGGATTTGATCAACCTGGAGCGCAATGAAGCGTCGGGATTGGTGTATGGCGGGGCGACATTTCGCAATTCGTTCAGCCAGCGCTCGTACTACATCTACGCCGGCAAGCGCTACGACATTGGCGACTCACCGTTTTATATGAAGGTGACCGCAGGCGCGCTGCAGGGCTATCGCGGTAAGTACCGCGACAAGATCCCGCTCAACCGTTATGGCGTGGCACCGGCGATCATTCCATCCGTGGGCGTTCACTTTGGCCCGGTGGCCAGCGAGTTGGTGTTGCTGGGCTTCAACGCGGCGATGCTGACGGCAGGCGTGCGTTTTTGAACACATACAAAACAATGTGGGAGCGGGCTTGCTCGCGAAGGCGGAGAGTCAGTCACGGATGTATAAACTGACACGAGGCTTTCGCGAGCAAGCCCGCTCCCACAGTTTGGTCGGCGTACAACAGCTGTTTATTGGGTCGGCTTCAAGGCCGTGGCGCATAGGCAAACACATCGGCGCGCATCTGGTGCGCATCCATCCCGGCGTCCACCAAAGCATCCAAAGTGCCGTAGATCATCGCCGGCGAACCACTGGCGTAGACATGCACGGCCTTGAGGTCGCTGATGTCTTCACACACGGCCTCATGCAGCAGCCCGCAGCGCCCTTCCCAACCGCACAGGTCGCTGACCACTTTGTGCAGGAACAGGTTGGGCAGTTGCTGCCATTGGTCCCAGTGTTCGATTTCGTAGAAGTCTTCCGGGCGGCGCACGCCCCAATACAGGTGAACCGGGTGCTTGAAGCCTGAAGCACGGCAATGCTCGATCAGGCTGTGCATCTGCGCCATGCCGGTGCCGGCGGCGATCAGCACCAGCGGCCCGTCCGGCAGTTCAGCCAAGTGCGTATCACCAAACGGCAGTTCAATACGGGCCATCTGGTTACGTTGCAACTGCTCGATCAGAGTGCGCGCACTGTCCTCGCGCACCAGCACATGCAGTTCCAGCTCACGCCCGGCATGGGGCGCCGAGGCCAGGGAAAACGCCGATTTATCGCCGTTGTCGCGCTCGATCATCAGGTATTGCCCGGCGTGGTAACGCACCGCCTTGCCGGCCGGCGCGCGCAGGCGCACGCGCCATACATCGCCACCGACCTCCACGCATTCACTTAATTGGCACGACAACTTGCGCAACGGCAACTCTCCCGGCGCCAGCACGCCATCCCACAACACAATGCAATCTTCCAGCGGTTCGGCGATGCAAGTGTAGAACTCACCATGGTCACGCACCTCACCGGCTTGCTGCACCCGGCCTTCCACCAGCAGCGCGGCGCACACATGGCACACGCCATTGCGACACGCCTGTGGGCACTCGTAGCCCAGGCGGCGCGCGCCTTCGAGGATTCGCTCGCCAGGGACCAGCTCCAATACGGCGCCGGAAGGTTGCAGGGTTACACGCATCAATCTATTCCCAATTCTTTCCAGATCGCATCAACACGTGCGGTGACGGCTTCATCCTTGACGATCACCCGGCCCCACTCGCGAGTGGTCTCACCCGGCCATTTGTGGGTGGCATCCAGGCCCATCTTCGAGCCCAGGCCGGATACTGGCGAAGCAAAGTCGAGGTAGTCGATGGGCGTGTTGTCGATCATCACCGTATCGCGCTTGGGGTCCATGCGCGTGGTGATCGCCCAGATCACGTCGTTCCAGTCCCGGGCATTGATGTCGTCGTCGGTGACGATAACGAACTTGGTGTACATGAACTGTCGCAAAAACGACCACACACCGAGCATTACCCGCTTGGCGTGGCCCGGGTACGACTTCTTCATGGTCACGATGGCCATGCGGTACGAGCAGCCCTCGGGCGGCAGGTAGAAGTCGGTAATTTCCGGGAACTGCTTTTGCAGGATCGGCACGAACACTTCGTTGAGCGCCACACCGAGAATGGCCGGCTCATCCGGCGGACGGCCGGTGTAGGTGCTGTGGTAAATCGGTTTGATCCGGTGGGTGATGCGCTCGACGGTGAACACCGGGAAGCTGTCGACTTCGTTGTAGTAGCCAGTGTGGTCGCCGTAAGGGCCTTCATCGGCCATTTCGCCCGGATGAATCACGCCTTCGAGGATGATTTCAGCGGTGGCCGGCACTTGCAGGTCGTTGCCACGGCACTTCACCAGCTCGGTGCGGTTGCCGCGCAGCAGGCCGGCGAAGGCATATTCGGACAGGCTGTCGGGTACCGGCGTCACGGCGCCGAGGATGGTCGCCGGGTCGGCGCCCAGGGCCACGGACACCGGGAACGGCTTGCCAGGGTGCTTTTCGCACCACTCACGGAAGTCCAGCGCGCCGCCACGGTGGCTCAGCCAACGCATGATCACCTTGTTGCGGCCGATCACTTGCTGACGGTAGATCCCCAGGTTCTGGCGATCCTTGTTCGGGCCTTTGGTGACGGTCAGCCCCCAAGTGATCAGCGGGCCGACGTCGCCCGGCCAGCAGGTCTGCACCGGTAGCATGCCCAGGTCGACGTCGTCGCCTTCGATGATCACTTCCTGGCACACCGCGTCCTTGACCACTTTGGGCGCCATGGCAATGATCTTGCGAAAGATCGGCAGCTTCGACCAGGCGTCCTTCAAGCCCTTGGGCGGCTCGGGTTCCTTGAGGAACGCCAGCAGCTTTCCGATCTCGCGCAGCTCGCTGACCGACTCGGCGCCCATACCGAACGCAACGCGGTCGGGCGTGCCGAACAGGTTGCCGAGCACCGGGATATCAAAGCCGGTCGGGTTTTCGAACAGCAGCGCCGGGCCCTTGTTGCGCAAGGTGCGGTCGCAAATCTCAGTCATTTCCAGCACCGGGGAAATCGGCACCTGGATACGTTTCAACTCTCCGCGCTGCTCAAGTTGCTGCACGAAATCCCGAAGATCCTTGAATTTCATTAACCATGCCACCCGTAAAATAGGCGTACATCCTACCTGCTCTTACGAGCGCTGGCAGCTTATTGCACGTCATTGCGACTCACACTCGACTCAACGGCCGCATTACGCATGGCGTGGAAGAAGGGCTCAAGGAACCCTTCCACATAACGCGTGCCTACGGCCGAGAGATGGTTGTCATCGGTATACAGCGATTGGCCGTCGCGTTCGACCCGGCACCAGCCGTTGGTCTCGCACAGCTTGGGCGCAGGGTCCATGAGCTGCACACCGGGGTCGGCCGCGGCGATGCGCTCAAAAACGCTGCTGATATAGGCCTGGCGCTCGATGTGCTCGGCCAGGGGCAAGCCTTCGCGGTCGGTCGGGCGCCCCAGCATCGCCAAGCGGCTGAGCCGGTAAGGCACGTTGAATGCCTGCAGCGGCACTTCCTTGACCAGCCACACCCTGTGCCCGCTGGCGCGCAGTTGCTGCACCAGCGCAGTCACACCCTCGGCAAACAGTCGTTCAGCGACGGCGCGGTCGTACTTGCCAGTCTGCGGATCATGAAGGGAAGCGCCGGTGTCGCCGGAGCGTTGGCCATAAACGTACAGGCTCCAGCGGGCTACCAGCACCACATCACTGAACGGTTCCTTGCTCAACAATTGGGTGACACGTTCGTTGAACGCCCGGCAGCCTGGGGTGTTTTCTTTGCGGTTGAACGGCAGGCAACCGGCGTAACCGGCCTGGGTGATGCCGAAGTCATACTTGCGTGAGCCGTCATTCAACGCTGGAATGAGTGCCGAGGCATGGCTGTCGCCCCAGACCAATGCGCGGGCAGCACTCGCTTGCGGGCCGAAGTGGCAGAGTTTGCGGTTCGGGTCTTTCTTGTCATCCGACAGGCAGCTCATGAGCGTAGGGCTCCAGGTATGCGCCTGGGCGAACTGCAACGCCTGGGGCGACAGCCGCGATGCAAACCCATCCGACCACACCAGGCCTTTGCCGATCAGGCCCAGGCCAGCCAGGCCGATAACGCCTGCGATCAGGATCGACCGGCGACCGGCCAGCAGGCGCCGCTCGCGAAACGGTCCCTCGACGAACCGCCAGGACGCGTAACCCAGTACCAGGCTCAAGACGAACAGACCCGCCAGCGCCCAGGACGACAGGCCAAAAATACTCGCGTATTTGCCGAACACCAGCACCGGCCAGTGCCACAGGTACCACGAATAGGAAATCAGCCCGATGCCGACCAGCACGCGACTGCCCAGCAAGCGCCCTACCCAGGTGGTGTGTTGGCCGTTAGCCCAAATCAGCCCCACCACACCCAATACCGGCAACAAAGCCGCAGCGCCAGGGAACGCGGTGCTGGCGTCGTAACCAAACACAGCTACCAGAATCAGGCCCAGGCTGAACAGACTGACAGCTTGCGCCAACAGGGGACTTGCCCGCCCAGCCCGCGCCGGCATCACAGCCAGCATGGACCCGGCCAACAATTCCCAGGCACGCATGGGCAGCAGGAAGAAGGCTTTATCCGGCTCATGGGCCACGGCCCACACGCTCGCCGCAAACGACACCAGCAGCAACACCAACAAGGCGCCGCGCCATTGCTTCAGCCGGCTCGACAACAGCGCCAGCAAGAGTGGGAAGGCGATGTAGAACTGCTCTTCAACCGACAGCGACCAGGTGTGCAACATCGGCTTCATATCGGAGGCCGTGTCGAAGTAGCCGTCCTGACGCATGAAGAACAGATTGGAGATGAAAATAACCTGGTTGTGTATCGAGCGCCCAAGCTCTGAGTAATCTTTGGGCGCCATCAGGAACCAACCGGCCACCAATGAGGTGAACATCATCACAAGTAACGCAGGCAGGATACGCCGGGCTCGTCGCGCCCAGAAATCGACAAAGCTGAAACGCCCGGCTTCACGTTCGCGCCAGATGATCGAGGTAATCAGGAAGCCTGAAATCACGAAGAACACATCAACGCCGACAAAACCGCCAGTAATACCAGGAACACCAAAATGGAACAGCACGACAGCGAGGACAGCAATGGCGCGCAGGCCATCAATGTCTCTTCGGTAAGCAAGAGCGGTCATAAATCGTAGATCAGCCTGATTCGAATGGAGATGAGCGTAGCCACGCTCAGCCTTTTTGTTTCTTAACTGACACTATTACCGCACAAATCTCTCTTTTCCGATGCAAAAAAAATGGCGCCCCGAGGGGCGCCATTTTTTGGACCTGAAACGTCGTATTACTTACGCTTCATCGACAGGAAGAACTCGTCGTTGGTCTTGGTGGTTTTCAGCTTGTCGATCAGGAACTCGATGGCGGCTACTTCGTCCATCGGGTGCAGCAGCTTGCGCAGGATCCACATGCGCTGCAGTTCGTCGTCGGCGGTCAGCAACTCTTCACGGCGGGTGCCGGAGCGGTTGATGTTGATCGCTGGGAACACACGCTTTTCAGCGATACGACGGTCCAGGGGCAGTTCCATGTTGCCGGTACCCTTGAACTCTTCGTAGATCACTTCGTCCATCTTCGAGCCGGTTTCAACCAGCGCGGTGGCGATAATGGTCAGCGAGCCGCCTTCTTCGATGTTGCGCGCAGCACCGAAGAAACGCTTTGGTTTCTCCAGGGCGTGGGCATCGACACCACCGGTGAGTACCTTGCCGGAGCTTGGGATCACGGTGTTGTAGGCACGCGCCAGACGGGTGATGGAGTCGAGCAGGATCACCACGTCCTTCTTGTGTTCGACCAGGCGCTTGGCCTTCTCGATCACCATTTCGGCAACCTGCACGTGGCGGGTTGGCGGCTCATCGAACGTCGAGGCAACCACTTCGCCGCGCACGGTGCGCTGCATTTCGGTCACTTCTTCCGGGCGCTCATCGATCAGCAATACGATCAGGTGAACTTCCGGGTTGTTACGCGCGATGTTCGCTGCAATGTTCTGCAGCATGATGGTCTTACCGGCTTTCGGCGGTGCAACGATCAGGCCGCGCTGGCCTTTACCGATCGGGGCGCACAGGTCGATGACACGACCGGTCAAGTCTTCGGTGGAACCGTTACCGGCTTCCATCTTCATGCGCACGGTCGGGAACAGCGGCGTCAGGTTCTCGAAGAGAATCTTGTTCTTCGCGTTCTCGGGACGATCGAAGTTGATCGTGTCGACCTTGAGCAGGGCGAAATAACGCTCGCCTTCCTTCGGAGGACGGATCTTGCCGACGATGGTGTCACCGGTGCGCAAGTTGAAGCGACGGATCTGGCTCGGCGAGACGTAGATATCGTCTGGGCCGGCAAGATAGGAAGCGTCTGCAGAGCGGAGGAAGCCGAAGCCGTCCTGGAGAATCTCCAGCACGCCATCACCGGAGATTTCCTCGCCGCTTTTCGCGTGCTTTTTGAGCAGGGAGAAAATCACGTCCTGCTTGCGCGAACGGGCCATATTTTCTATGCCCATTTCTTCGGCCAATTGGAGCAGGTCGGTAATCGGCTTTTGCTTGAGTTCAGTCAGATTCATATAGGAATGACGTAATCATTTATGGAGGGGGGAAATTAAGCTTTTGGCTTAATGAGGCCGCGCCGCAGAGAAGGCGACAGGATCGCGTACTAATCGAAAAGGAATGCGTCGGCGACGGCTTGCAGGGGGCAGTGGAGAAACCAGTGCGGGGCCGAATGTACCACCTGAATTTCGGAGCGTCTAGCCCTGTTTTACGAAAAAGCCCCGCTATTTTGCGGGGCTTTTTTGACGACGCTTAGATGTTCGCGTCGAGGAAAGCTTGCAGCTGGGACTTCGACAGCGCGCCCACTTTAGTGGCTTCGACGTTGCCGTTCTTGAACAGCATCAGGGTCGGGATACCACGCACGCCGTGCTTGGCCGGGGTTTCCTGGTTGTCGTCGATGTTCAGCTTGGCAATGGTCAGCTTGCCTTCGTAAGTGGTCGCAATGTCGTCCAGAACAGGGGCGATCATTTTGCAAGGGCCACACCATTCAGCCCAGTAGTCAACCAGTACCGGGCCTTGAGCCTTGAGTACTTCGGCCTCAAAGGTCGCGTCGGTGACGTGCTTGATAAGATCGTTGCTCATGGATGTCTCCGGATTGTAAGCAAAAAAAACGTGGCCCATCATAGCCGCCCTTCCCCCGTTCAGGAAGCCGCCTCTGATTGAGTCTTGCTATGGCGCTGCATGAGTTTGGGTATAGCCCACTCACGGCGTCACGGGAGTCACGAAGGCGATGCCGGTGCGCAACGCGGCATTGCGCACGTGTTCCTGCATGGTTTTCTGCGCCGCCGCACTGGCGCGCCGGGCCAGGGCACGCAGGATCCTGCGGTGCTCTTGCCAGGTCTCCATGGCCCGTTCCGGTCGGATGAACGGTAGCTTCTGGCTCTCCAGGAACACCTCGGCACTGGCACTCAGGATGCTCACCATCGCCTGGTTACCGCTGGCCAACAGGATCCGTTGATGGAACTCGAAGTCCAAGCGGGCAGCGGCTTCGAAGTCGCCGGCCTTGAGCATTTTGCGCATCGCCTCGACATTGTCTTGCAGGCTGTCCAGCTCATCGAGGCTCAACGTCACCGCCGCTAACCCCGCGGCGAACCCTTCCAGGGCGTAGCGCAACTGGAAGATGTCCAGAGGCGTGGCCTGCGCAGCGAAGGGCCAGGCAAACCCCGGCGCCTCTTGTACCTCTTGCACAAACACACCTTTACCCGGCTGCACGCTCACTACGCCCAAGGCAGTTAGCGACGACAACGCCTCGCGCAACGATGCCCGGCTCACGCCCAACTGCACCGCCAGGTCGCGCTGGGACGGCAACGCGTCACCCGCTGCAAAGCCCTGTTCCTTGATCAGTTTGCGGATGGCCTGCAGGGCCGCTTCCGGTACGGCTTGGGCGATGGAATTCATAAAAAACTCAAGGTTGCAGTCAACGGAGCGGCTAGTTGTAAAGCTATTCGAAGCCGGCGGCAAGCCACGCCCCAAAGGGGCTCGCGGGGTTTTGGCGGCGCTCGAAAAAGGTGCGAAAACCCTGCGCACTGTTCAGACCAGTAAGACCACCTGGACTCAACAAATCCCGGCGTTCCAGGCCATTGGTGCCGTGCTGGCATGGGCCGTGCAATGGCTCGAAACAGAATATTCCCGCGCCCTTCCCCGGAGAGTTGCCATGACCAAGCGCTACAGCGCCCTGCTTACTGCCCTGTTTGCCAGCCTGATGCTGAGCCAGGCACCCGCCCATGCCAACGGTCTGGACGATATCGTCGCCCGTGGCACCCTCAAGGTTGCCGTGCCCCAGGACTTCCCGCCGTTCGGCTCGGTTGGCCCGGACATGAAACCCCGTGGCCTGGACATCGACACCGCCAAGCTGCTGGCCGACCAGCTCAAGGTCAAGCTGGAACTGACCCCGGTCAACAGCACCAACCGTATCCCGTTCCTTACTACCGGCAAGGTCGACCTGGTGATTTCCAGCCTGGGCAAGAACGCCGAGCGCGAAAAGGTCATCGACTTCTCCAAGGCCTACGCACCGTTCTACCTGGCCGTGTTCGGCCCACCTGATGCGGCCATCCACACCACCGATGACCTCAAGGGCAAGACCATCAGCGTGACCCGCGGCGCCATTGAAGATATCGAGCTGACCGCCGTCGCCCCCAAGGAAGCCACGATCAAACGCTTCGAAGACAACAACTCAACCATCGCCGCCTACCTGGCCGGCCAGGTCGACCTGATCGCCAGCGGCAACGTGGTGATGGTGGCCATCAGCGAACGCAGCAATAAACGCGGGCTGGAGCTGAAGGTAAAACTCAAGGATTCGCCGGTGTACGTGGGCGTGAACAAAAACGAGCCGGCCCTGCTGGAGAAGGTCAACCAGATCCTGGTCGCGGCCAAGGCCGATGGCAGCCTGGAAAAGAATGCGATGCAGTGGCTTAAAGAGCCGCTGCCTGCCGATCTGTGAGGCGGAGCTGATTCATGGCGTATCAATTTGACTTTGTGCCGGTGCTGGCCAATACCGACCTGCTGTTGCGCGGTGCGCTGTTCACCCTTGAGCTGACGGCTATCGGCGCGATCCTCGGGGTGGCCCTGGGCACCGTTGGCGCCGTGGTGCGGGCCTGGAAGATCCAGCCGTTTTCCTGGATCTTCGGGGTGTATGTCGAGTTGATCCGCAACACGCCGTTTCTGGTGCAGTTGTTCTTCATCTTCTTCGGCCTGCCATCCCTGGGGCTGAAAATCACCGAGTGGCAAGCCGCCGTACTGGCGATGGTGATCAACCTGGGGGCGTACTCCACCGAGATCATCCGCGCAGGCATCCAGGCGGTCCCAAGTGGCCAACTGGAGGCCGCAGCAGCATTGGCGATGACGCGCTTCGAGGCGTTCCGCCATGTGGTGCTGCTGCCGGCTCTGGGCAAGGTGTGGCCGGCCCTGAGCAGCCAGATCATCATCGTGATGCTCGGCTCGGCAGTATGCTCGCAGATCGCCACCGAAGAGCTGAGCTTTGCCGCCAACTTTATCCAGTCGCGCAACTTCCGCGCGTTTGAAACCTACGCACTGACCACCCTGGTGTACCTGTGCATGGCCTTGATGATTCGCCAGTTGCTCAACTGGATTGGCCGCAGGTTCGTGATGAGGAACAGCCGATGAGTGATTTCTCTTTCTGGGACGTCGTGCGCAACCTCGCCACCGGCCTGCAATGGACCTTGCTGCTGTCGCTGGTGGCGTTTGTCGGCGGCGGCGTTATCGGTTTGCTGGTGATGACGATGCGCATCAGCCGCAAAGCTTTCCCGCGCAATGTCGCGCGCACCTACATCGAGTTGTTCCAGGGCACGCCGCTGTTGATGCAGTTGTTCCTGGTGTTTTTCGGCATCGCGCTGCTGGGGGTGGATATCTCGCCCTGGCTGGCGGCGGCGATTGCCTTGACCCTGTTTACCAGTGCTTACCTGGCCGAGATCTGGCGCGGCTGCATCGAATCGATTGCCCACGGGCAATGGGAAGCCTCGGCCAGCCTGGCGCTTAACCCGCTTGAACAACTGCGCTACGTGATCCTGCCGCAAGCCCTGCGCATTGCCGTGGCGCCCACCGTGGGCTTCTCGGTGCAGGTGGTCAAAGGCACCGCCGTGACCTCGATTATCGGCTTTACCGAACTGACCAAAACCGGCGGCATGCTCGCCAACGCTACCTTCGAGCCCTTTATGGTCTACGGCCTGGTGGCGCTCGGTTACTTCCTGCTCTGCTACCCCTTGTCCCTCAGTGCGCGCTACCTGGAAAGGAGACTGCATGCCTCTGCTTAGAATTTCCGCCCTGCATAAGTATTACGGCGATCACCATGTACTCAAAGGCATCGACCTGACCGTTGAAGAAGGTCAGGTGGTGGCGATCATCGGCCGCAGCGGCTCGGGCAAGTCCACTTTGCTGCGGACCCTCAATGGTCTGGAATCGATCAACGACGGCGTGATTGAAGTCGATGGTGAATACCTCGACGCCGCCCGCGCCGACCTGCGCAGCCTGCGGCAGAAAGTTGGCATGGTGTTCCAGCAGTTCAACCTGTTCCCACACCTGACCGTGGGCGAGAACGTCATGCTCGCACCACAAGTGGTGCAGAAAGTGCCCAAGGCCAAAGCCGCCCAGCTTGCCCGGCAGATGCTGGAACGGGTCGGGCTGGGGGAAAAGTTCGACGCCTTCCCTGATCGCCTGTCCGGCGGCCAGCAACAACGGGTGGCCATTGCACGTGCGCTGGCCATGTCGCCCAAGGTACTGCTGTGCGATGAAATCACCTCGGCACTGGACCCGGAGCTGGTCAATGAAGTGCTCAGCGTGGTGCGCCAACTGGCCAAGGACGGCATGACCCTGATCATGGTGACCCACGAAATGCGTTTTGCCCGGGAAGTCGGGGACAAGCTGGTGTTCATGCACCAGGGCAAGGTGCATGAAGTGGGCGACCCCAAGACCTTGTTCGCCAACCCAAGGACGCCTGAGTTCGCCAACTTCATTGGCTCGGTGGAGCAACCGGGTTGATCGATTAGCCGCCGGGCAACCACTCAAAGTGCCCCTGACCTTCAAAGACGGTCTCTTGGCGCACTGAAAAGGCGTCGGGTGGCAGGTAAGTGTCGATCTCCACCAGCGCTGAAAAGCGTGTGCCGGTCAGCGGCAGACCACTGGCTTTGGCAATCAATACGTGGCCGGGCAATAAAAGCCCCGACGTAGACATGTCTGTTGATTGCGCCGAGTTGAGTTCGACGGCGCGACCATCGACCTGGGCATGCCTGAGGGCCAGGGTGAAGCTGCCCTGGCGGCCGAATCGATAGCCTTGCGCCCCTGCCGGAACACCCGTAAAGCGCAAGGCAACAGCACCAGGCTGGGCACACACGACGCTCAATTGCAGGGTTCGCTTGCCCAACATGATGGGCTGGCTTCTGATCCCATCGTCCCGCAGTTCGGTGCGTCTAAGCACGCCGTAATCGACCCTTGGCTGGCTGAGGGAAAGGCGGCAGTCATTCGCCGAAGCATCCGGGGCCGCTATCGCAAGCATGAACAACAACAAGCTAACGCCCAGGCACAGTCGACGGATGGGGTCTTGCACGGTTTTATTGGGCACGACAGACCGCCGAAGCCGTTTCATAGAGCTTGTCCTCTGGGGATTGCAACTCAAGGTTCAGATGCAGCAGGCATGGGCGGGTAGAACCCGGCGGCGAAACGCTGAGGATTTGCCCGTCATCCATGTTGTTCAAAAAGATCAGGCCCTCGCCCACCACATTGGTCAGGTAGGTGTTATCCGGGCCGAACACCGCAGAGCCCTGGGGCAGAGGGGTGCCTTGCTCATCGCGCACCTCAAGCAATACCCGGCGAACATTCACCACCTGGAAATCCACGGTATTGAATGAGCCGCGCCCGACGGCGAGAATTTTGGTGCCGTTCTTGAGATCGACCCGCTTGGGCAAGGACTGGGTCTGCACCTCCAGGTGGCTGGTGGTATAGGCCGGCAAGCCGGGAATCACTGCATGCCCACGGTAGTCAGTCCACACCGGGCCTTGTGGGGTCGAAACCTTGGCCGCTGACACTTCGCCCACCGAAAGCACACCAAAGGTGTCCTGCACGGCGTAGGGGGAAAAGGTCAGGCCGCGCTCGTGAGCCACCACGGCCCCCTGCAGTTGCCCGCTGTAGCTGGTGCTCGTGGGCGTGCGGTTCATGCCCAGGCCCACACGGGTGTAGCGCGGCAGCACGTCCACATTCGCGCGAACCGCTTGCTGACGCTCCTGCAGATCCCGCTCAACCCCCACTTCGTAGTTCACATATTCATTGACCCGCTCGGACAACACCGTGCCCATATCGGCGCGGCCATTACGGCGACTGGCATAGGACGTCAGGCGGCGATCATCACCCAAGGGCACCGTGACCTGCAGGCGCAAGGACAGCCCTTCCGGCGATACCTCATCACGCATGCCACGTTCACGGCTTGCGACCTTGCGCCGCCGCGAGACGCCCACCTGCGAGTCGGCAATCAACGCCACATCCACCTGTCTGAAACCCTTGCTCCACGAGGCAAATACATGTTCGGCAAGCTGGCCGTCAAACTGCGTACTGCGCGTGTAGCTGAGCGAAAACGCGCCCAGGGTCGGCTCAGCCCAATTGAGCCCCGCCGTGTATTGACTCTGGAAGCGCGTTTGCAGATCGTCTCTTTTCAAGCGCCGGCCTGCTTCGAGGACATCGCGGTAGCCTTGGCTTTGGGTCGTCGCACTGAGGCTCATCTCAGCACCCGCCACCAACGGGCTGCTCAGGGATACTGCACTGCGGCTGCCGTTCACACCCGCTTCACCATCGCGCGAGATGTTTTGCCGGGCACTGACGGTCACCCGCTGGAAAAACACACTGCTCATTGTGCCGCCGGCCGACTGGTACTCATCGGTACTCAATAAACCGAACCCCAGGGATGACTGCCGGCCAAGCCCCCAGGTGCCGCTGCCCATGACGACAGTCGGCGCCTCGCGGCCCCCGCTCAGTTGTTCACGTACCTTGCCGAGGGCGAAGTCAAAGCCTGGGGTTACGGCAATAGCCGCACCAAAGGAAGCCGCCGGCACCACGAAACTGCGTGTGCCGCCCCGAGTGCCGATAACGCTGACCTCCAGATCGCTGGTGCCATTGAGCAAAGGCAAGCCTGTCAGGTTGAACGGCCCTTCAGGCACCAGCGTGGTATGGATCAGCGCACCGGACTGGCGCACCTCGACACGCGCCTGGCTGTGGGCCAACCCTTCCACCACCACGCCATTACTGGCGCCGGCGCGGGAGACACCATCAGGAAACAGCTGCAACCCCGATAGCTGAATCCCGCCGAATACCGGGCTTCGGGTAGAGATCTGGCCTACCTGGAAAGTCGACTGCAACGCCGCGATATCCCGCTGGGCGTAGGCTTGCACATGCTCGCTGCTACTTTTGCCGTTATCAAAAATGTAGAACTGCCGGCTGCGGACCACCCAATTACCCAGGTTGAATCCCGCCTCGGTATAAGCCGAAACGAAACGACCGGGGCCACTGCGCGACTGGGTCTGAAACCCGAGCACATCGTAGTTGAACAGCGCCGCCGCACCGCCCTCGGAAAAACTCCCCACTTCCCATTCTGGCTCACGTAGGGACTGGGTCGGCACAACCAGCACCACTTCTTCGCTGCCCGGTTGCAACCTGACAATGGTTGCGGGGAACTCACCGATGAAATCGTGACAGGCCTGATCGGCCGAGATGCCCGACTGCAGGATCGCCGAGGGCACTTTAAGGCCCGCCTTCTCCAGCAAACCCGGGGTAAAACACAACTGCCCCTGATAATCGAAACGAGCCTCGGCCAACCCCAGGGAATTCCCGTTGACCCGTAGCCCCACTACTTGCATGCCCTCACGAAACCGCGCCGCACTGCGAAAGTAATCGGAAACCTTGGGGTCGATGCCATAACTGGCCAGGACAGCCAGATCAAAGCCCTCTCCCAACTCGACGGCCAAAGCAAAACCGGGTGCACCCCACAAGGCTGCCAGCCCCATGAAAAGCCCAGGGCGACGGGCCGTCAGGCCAACCATCGAACGCTTAACTCTCATGAACCAGAACATCTGCCTGGTAGTCATCGACAGCAAACCCAAAGGTCGTGGCCGGCTGCAACACCACCGAGGACACCGCTCCCGCCGGCCCTTCGGTCTTGAGCGTCAATACCTCACCGGGCAGGATATAAGTGCGTGGCAGCAAGCCAGTTTGTTTCAGCGGATTAAGCTGCACCTCCAACCCCATGCGCACCACATAAGCACTGTCGTTATGCACGCTCAAGCGATCACCCTGGCGCTTCCACTTGAGCAGCTCCCAAGGCGCGTCGTGCCGAGGCAAACCTGCCGGATGAAGGATCAGCGGCAAGTTTTGACGCAGGGTGATACCAATGGTCGCACCACCAGGCTCACGCGCCTGGGGAATCCCCTCGAAGGACACGCGCTTCAAGCGCTGAGCCTTGAGCGGCGTCTTCAACGTGCTGATAAACCGCACCAGTTGCGTTTCCCCTGGCTCCACGCGAGCAATGGGCGGGGTGACAATCAACAGGGTTTCAAGATCCTCGGGCACGTTTTCTATGACGGAATGCAGTAATGCGGGGGTTGGATCAGTGTTTTTTATATTGATCGTGGCTTCGCCGTTCTCTTCATAAAGAATGACAACCGTTGTTTCAGGCAACATACCGTCTGCATGGGCTACGCCATACAGCAGCAAAGCCATACACCCCGATATTAAAACAATTATTCTTGAAAGACCGCTCACCGAGTTCTCCCTGGAACTTTTACAAACAAATGAACACTTGTCATTGCACAGCCATATGAAAACAGCCGATAACTAATAAGAGACCCCCTACTGCCTCTGCCTCGCTATCGACTGTTGTTCAAACGCTTAGATGTAATTCAAAACCAGCGTCGCGTGACCATCCAGTTCCACATTACCGGTGAGGTTCAGGTCACTCGCGCGATTGATCACAGCTTTGACGGCAATAACACCGGAGAGCTGGGAGATCGCCGCTGGCGCATAGGTTGCGCCGTTACGCCAGGAGTGCTGGCTGGGTGCTTGTGTCACCTTGCCATCGCTGGCTTGCCAGGCGGCCGAGGTGCTCGAACGTACGATCGGCGAAAGCGCCACACCGCTGGACGTCAGGTTCCTGAGCGTTACCGAATAGCCGCCGGTGCGCCTGCCGCCAGGCGCACCCAAGCCATAGTTCTGGGCCTCGGTATAGCCTGCGCCCAATATGCCAGCGACTTTACTGGCGGCCCGCAAGTCAGTCACCGTCAGGCCAAACCTGGCAGGCGTTTGACCGCAATTGACGACCAGCGCAGTGGAGCGTTCCTCACGTGGGTTGAAGTTCGTCTGGGACAATTCAGCCGCGCGGATCGTGCCATAGTCAATAACCCCGCCAGCGCTCACGCTGATATTGCAAGCCGCCGGGGTGATGGTGCCCCTGACGATCAGGTTGCCGGTGGGGTTGGTTGTTGCATTGGCGCCTGCACTGGCAACCAGGCACGCAATCCCCACGGCCAAACCAAATACTTTTTTCATATTTTACCCGTCATTAGAAATTAACAGGCGTTACTTATTAAAGGCTGAAAAGCTCCGTTTCTAAAATACGACATTCCCTGACATAAAAGGCCATAAACAAATAACGCCACGGCATCATTGCCGGCGGGCAGTCTCGCTTGTTAGTGACCTGAAAAAGAATAGGAGGGCACGCCAAGTATTGTCAGAATGTAATAAAAACATCACCACCGTTTACTACTGCATCAGTAGTCATAACTATGAAACCGAACAGAACAAGTACGCCCCCCCTGTAAGAAAAGTCCCGAGAGGTTTTCTATAAGCATAAATCTAATATCTCTTACTTAGCCTAAAGTTTATTCGTCAGGGCAACGGAGAATCGCCCTACATCTCCAATAGGCATTGTCTCCTGCACCGACAGGAAGATTCCCGAAGCACAACGCGTTGGCGGCAGCGGTCGATCGTGGCACGATGGTCGGGTTATCGACCGAGACCCCCAAACCATGCCGCAATCCCAAGCCAAGAATCTGTCCCTGATCGCCGCCATCGACCTGGGCTCCAACAGCTTTCACATGGTCGTGGCCAAGGCCCAGAACGGCGAAATCCGCATCCTTGAGCGGCTCGGCGAGAAAGTTCAACTGGCTGCCGGCATCGACGACCAGCGCCAGCTCAATGAAGAATCCATGCAGCGTGGCCTCGACTGCCTCAAGCGGTTTGCCCAACTGATCAACGGCATGCCATTGGGCGCTGTGCGAATTGTCGGCACCAACGCCCTGCGTGAGGCGCGCAACCGAGTCGAATTCATTCGCCGCGCCGAGGAAATCCTCGGGCACCCGGTAGAAGTGATCTCCGGCCGCGAAGAAGCGCGCCTGATCTACCTCGGCGTGTCCCACACCCTGGCCGACACGCCCGGCAAGCGCCTGGTGGCGGATATCGGCGGCGGCAGTACCGAGTTCATCATCGGGCAACGATTCGAGCCCTTGCTGCGCGAGAGCCTGCAAATGGGCTGCGTGAGCTTTACCCAGCGCTACTTCAAGGACGGCAAGATCACCCCGGCCCGCTACGCCCAGGCCTATACGGCGGCGCGGCTGGAGATCATGAGCATCGAGCACGCGCTGCACCGCCTGACCTGGGATGAAGCCATCGGCTCCTCCGGCACCATCCGCGCCATCGGCCTGGCCCTCAAAGCCGGCGGCCATGGCACCGGCGAGGTCAACGCCGAAGGCCTGGCGTGGCTCAAGCGCAAACTGTTCAAGCTGGGCGATGCCGAGAAAATCGACTTTGACGGCATCAAGCCCGACCGTCGCACCATCTTCCCGGCCGGCCTTGCGATTCTCGAAGCGATCTTCGACGCCCTCGAGCTGCAACGCATGGACCACTGTGATGGCGCCCTGCGCGAAGGCGTGCTGTATGACCTGCTGGGCCGCCATCACCACGAAGACGTGCGTGAGCGCACCCTCACCTCGTTGATGGAGCGTTATCACGTCGACCTGGAACAAGCGGCCCGTGTGGAACGCAAAGCCCTGCACGCCTTTGACCAGGTGGCCGAGGACTGGGACCTGGAAGACGGCGTCTGGCGCGAGCTGCTGGGCTGGGCGGCCAAGGTGCATGAAGTGGGCCTGGACATCGCCCACTACCATTACCACAAGCACGGCGCCTACCTGATCGAGCACTCGGACCTCGCCGGTTTCTCCCGCGAAGACCAACAGATGCTGGCCCTGCTGGTGCGTGGCCATCGCCGCAACATTCCCAAGGACAAGTTTGCCGAATTCGGCGACGAAGGCATCAAGCTGATCCGACTGTGCGTGCTGCTGCGCTTTGCGATCCTGTTCCACCACATCCGTGGCACGCAGGAAATGCCGCAAGTCACCCTGCGCGCCCACGGCGACAGCCTGGATGTGGTGTTCCCCAAAGGCTGGCTGGATGAAAACCAGTTGACCCAGGCGGATTTTGCCCAGGAAGCGGAATGGTTGACGCGGGTGGGGTTCGCGCTGAACCTGCGCTGATACGATCTATGTAACGCCACAAAACAACTGTGGGAGCGGGCTTGCTGTGGCGAGCAAGCTTGCTTGCGCTGGGGTGCGTAGCGCCCCCAAAAAGCCGGAGACTGCTGCGCAGTCAACGGGAGCAAGCTCCCTCGCCACAGCAAGCCCGCTCCCACATGGGCCCGCGTATACCTTGCTTAATTCACCGCAAGAATCGGGCTACCCAGCTTCTCCAGCAGCGTCGCCTGCGCACTGCGCGGGTTCTGGTTGCCGGTCGGCGTATTGCGCACGTAGCGCCCGTCCGATTGCAGGCTCCAACTGTGGGTGTTGTCGGTGAGGTAGCTTTCCAGCTCCTTCTTGACCCGCATGATCAGCTTCTTGCCTTCCACCGGGAAGCAGGTCTCTACACGCTTGTCGAGGTTGCGCTCCATCCAGTCGGCACTGGAGAGGAACATCTGCTCTTCGCCGCCATTGAGGAAGTAGAACACCCGCGTATGCTCCAGGAAGCGGCCGATGATCGAGCGCACATGGATGTTATGCGACACACCCACAATGCCCGGGCGCAGGCAGCACATGCCACGCACCACCAGGTCGATGCGCACACCGGACTGGCTGGCCTTGTACAACGCGCGGATGATCTTCGGATCGGTCAGCGAGTTGAACTTGGCGATGATGTGCGCCGGCTTGCCGTCGAGGGCGAACTGGGTTTCGCGGGCAATCATGTCGAGCATGCCCTTCTTGAGCGTGAACGGCGCGTGCAGCAGCTTCTTCATGCGCAAGGTCTTGCCCATGCCGATCAACTGGCTGAACAACTTGCCGACGTCCTCACACAAAGCGTCGTCAGAGGTAAGCAAGCTGTAGTCGGTGTAGAGCTTGGCGTTGCCGGCGTGATAGTTACCGGTGCCCAAGTGGGCGTAACGCACGATTTCACCGGCTTCGCGGCGCAGGATCAGCATCATTTTGGCGTGGGTCTTGAAGCCCACCACGCCATAGATCACCACTGCACCGGCCGCTTGCAGACGGCTGGCCAGTTGCAGGTTGGACTCTTCGTCGAAGCGCGCACGCAGTTCGATCACCGCCGTGACTTCCTTGCCGTTACGCGCGGCGTCTACCAGCGCATCGACGATTTCCGAGTTGGCGCCGGAACGGTACAGGGTCTGGCGCACAGCCAATACATGCGGGTCTTTGGCGGCCTGGCGCAGCAGGTCGACCACTGGCGTGAACGACTCGAACGGGTGCAGCAGCAGAATGTCCTGCTTGCTCACCACGCTGAAAATGTTCTCGCTGTTTTGCAGCAATTTCGGGATCTGCGGCGTGAACGGCGTGTATTGCAGTTCCGGGTGGCTGTCCAGGCCGGTGATGCTGAACAGACGCGTCAGGTTCACCGGGCCATTGACCTGGTACAGCTCGGACTCGGCCAGGTTGAACTGCTTGAGCAAGTAGTCCGACAGGTGTTTGGGGCAGGTGTCGGCCACTTCCAGGCGCACCGCGTCGCCGTAACGGCGCGAGAACAGCTCGCCGCGCAGGGCACGGGCCAAGTCTTCGACGTCTTCGGAGTCCAGCGCCAGGTCGGCGTTCCGGGTCAGGCGGAACTGGTAGCAGCCCTTGACCTTCATGCCCTGGAACAGGTCATCGGCGTGCGCGTGGATCATCGACGAGAGGAATACATAGTTATCGCCAGCGCCCCCTACTTCTTCCGGTACCTTGATGATCCGTGGCAACAGACGCGGCGCCGGGATGATCGCCAGGCCCGAATCGCGACCGAAAGCATCGATGCCTTCCAGCTCGACGATAAAGTTGAGGCTTTTGTTCACCAGCAAGGGGAACGGGTGCGTCGGGTCGAGGCCGATCGGGGTGATGATCGGCGATATCTCGTCACGGAAGTAACGGCGCACCCAGGTCTTGATCTTGGTGGTCCAGTGGCGGCGACGGATGAAGCGAACCTGATGTTTTTCCAGTTCCGGCAACAGGATGTCGTTGAGGATCGCGTATTGGCGGTCCACATGGCCGTGTACCAGCTCGCTGATGCGTGCCAGGGCCTGATGCGGCTGCAGGCCGTCGGCACCGGCTTGTTCGCGGGCAAAGGTGATTTGCTTTTTGAGGCCGGCAACGCGGATCTCGAAGAACTCGTCCAGGTTGCTGGAGAAGATCAGCAGGAATTTCAGCCGCTCCAGCAGCGGGTAGGACTCATCCAGCGCCTGCTCGAGCACGCGGATGTTGAATTGCAGTTGTGACAGCTCACGGTGGATGTACAGGCTGCTGTCATCCAGGTTGGTCACCGCCGCCACCGGGGCCGGCGCGGGCGCTTCAGCCACCACGGCAGGTGCGGCCGGCTCCAGCTCCGGTGGGGTTTCGGTGACTTGTTCAACCACCGGGTGAGCGTCTTTTACAGCAACTTCGGAGAGTCCTTCGGTATTCATCGAGTGTTCCTGTGAGGGCTATTGTTGCTCTCTAAGCAATTGGGCAGCGCGGGCGGCGAAGTAGGTCAGAATGCCATCAGCACCCGCACGTTTAAAGGCAGTCAGGGATTCGAGGATCACCCCTTCACTCAACCAACCATTCTGGATCGCGGCCATGTGCATGGCGTATTCACCGCTGACCTGATAGACAAAGGTCGGCACCTTGAATTCCTCTTTGACCCGATAAAGGATGTCCAGATACGGCATCCCAGGCTTGACCATCACCATGTCGGCGCCTTCGGCCAGGTCAGCCGCCACTTCGTGCAGGGCTTCATGGCTGTTGGCCGGGTCCATCTGGTACGAGGCCTTGTTGGCCTTGCCCAGGTTCAACGCCGAGCCCACCGCATCGCGGAACGGGCCGTAATAGGCGCTGGCGTATTTGGCCGAGTAGGCCATGATGCGCACGTTGACGTGGCCGGCCAGCTCGAGGGCTTCGCGGATCGCCTGGATGCGGCCGTCCATCATGTCCGACGGTGCCACCACCTGGGCGCCTGCTGCGGCATGGGACAAGGCTTGCTTGACCAGCGCATCGACGGTGATGTCGTTCTGAACGTAGCCGTCTTCGTCGAGAATGCCATCCTGGCCGTGGGTGGTGAACGGGTCCAGCGCCACGTCGGTGATTACGCCCAGTTCCGGGAAACGCGCACGCAAGGCTCGGGTAGCACGCTGGGCGATGCCTTCCGGGTTCCAGGCTTCGGCGGCGTCGAGGGACTTGAGCTCGGCCGGTGTCACCGGGAACAGTGCCAATGCGGGAATCCCCAGTTCAACCCAACCGGCTGCCTCTTCAAGCAGCAAATCAATGGTCAAGCGCTCCACGCCCGGCATCGATGCCACGGCTTCCCGACGATTTTCGCCGTCCAGCACAAACACCGGCAGGATCAGATCATTCGTCGTCAGTACGTTTTCACGTACAAGGCGGCGAGAAAAATCATCACGGCGATTGCGTCGCAGACGGGTGGCGGGGAACAGGCGATTGGCAGGGGTAAAGCTCACGACAGACTCCTGAGCCCGCGTTTACGGGCGAGCGTTGCAGTTATAAGCGGCCATTATGACGAAGGAATGACAGTTGTGCTTATCGATGCGACCTGTAGTCGCATTCGTCGTTTATGTAGGAATTGTTCACTTCGTGACACATCTCGATACTTTCATGAATGTTCACGAAGGCGTAGGCTGCGCGTTCATTTCGCCAGCACCCCAGACCATGCTTCAACAATTTCTGCATGACTTCGGCTACTTTGCGCTTTTCCTGGGCACCTTCTTTGAAGGCGAAACCATTTTGGTTCTCGCAGGCTTCCTGGCGTTCCGTGGCTACATGGATATCAACCTGGTGGTGGTCGTTGCCTTTTTTGGCAGCTATGCCGGCGACCAGCTGTGGTATTTCCTGGGGCGCAAACACGGGCGCAAGCTGCTGGCGCGTAAGCCGCGTTGGCAATTGATGGGCGACAAGGCCCTGGAACATATCCGCAAGCACCCGGATATCTGGGTGCTGAGCTTCCGCTTCGTGTATGGATTGCGCACCGTGATGCCGGTGGCGATTGGCCTGTCGGGCTACCCGCCGGCCCGCTACTTGATCCTCAACGGCATCGGCGCCGCCATCTGGGCCGCGGCCTTGGGCGCGGCGGCCTACCACTTCGGTGCGGTGCTGGAAGGCATGCTCGGCAGCGTCAAAAAGTACGAGCTGTGGGTACTGGGCGCGTTGCTGTTGCTGGGTTTTGGCCTGTGGTTGCGCCGTCGCTTCAAGAATGCGCGTATCGCCCGCGAAGCCTGTGCTGCGGCCAAGGCCCGGCTGGCTGCCGAGCCGGCCCCGGAGCCAACGCCTAAGACGCCAGTCGAGTAAGCCGGCTTCTGCAACAGTAGAGGCCGATCGCACTGAGCAAGCTGTAACTCACCAGGCCAAGCCAGCCCAGGCTGCTGGCCGGCCACAAGCCGACCAACGGCGCCAGCCACACCAGCGGCACATTCATCCCCAGGCGCACCAGCTCGGCTTTCAGCGCCCACGGCCGGTTCTCCAGGGCTACGCCCAAGGTAAACAGCCCCAGCGCCATCGCACTCCAGCCCAGCACCAGCGCGGCGGTGGGCAGCCCTTCGCCGAAATTCATCAGGTAACTGCCAAAGCCTACGTACGCTGCAAATTGCAGGGCGATGTAAACCTGCTGGCGCGCGTCCAGCGGCACCTCGAATTTGCGAAACTGGCTCAAGTCGGGCTTGGCCATCGGGTACTTGGCCTTCACGTCCGCCGGGCGCCAGCCGGTGCGCATGAACCAGATACGCAGCTTGTCCCACCAGCTCTCAGTGCGCCGCGCGTCACTCCACAACTGTGCATAAAACTGCAGGTTGGCCCATAGCGGGTTCCAACTGGCCAGCGGCGTGGTCACGCCAAAGATCACCGGTTCGTTTTCGTCTTCTTCCTGAAAGCTGCCGAACAGGCGGTCCCAAATAATGAACACCCCGCCGTAGTTGCGATCCATGTAGAGAGCGTTTTGCGCATGGTGGGCCCGATGGTTGGACGGCGTAACAAAAAACCACTCGAACCAGCCAAGCTTGGGCACATGGCGGGTATGCACCCAGAATTGATACAGAAGATTGAGCGAGGCCACGCTGATAAACACCACCAACGGCACACCCAGCACCGCCAGGGGCAGGTAGAAAATCCAGCTCAGCAGAAAGCCGGTGCTGGTCTGGCGCAGGGCGGTGGTGAGGTTGTAGTCCTCGCTCTGGTGATGCACCGAATGCGCGGCCCACAAGATGTTGCGCTCATGGCCGCAGCGGTGCAGCCAGTAGTAGCAGAAGTCGTAGAACACAAAGGCGAACACCCAGGTCCATACGCTCTGGGCGGGCAGCTCGATCAGCGCCAGGTGCTTGAGGGCAAACGCGTAGGTCAGCAGACCCACGCCTTTGGTCAACAACCCCGTGGTGGTGGACAGCACGCCGGTGCTGAGGCTGTTGATGGCGTCCGCCACCCGATAATTGCGTTCGCCGCGCCAGCGATCGGCCAGCAGCTCGACCACGATCAGGGCAATGAAAAACGGTACCGCGTAAGGCACGAAGTCCATGGGCTAGTCCGATGTTTTTTTGTTACATCAAGATTAGGTGTAGCGGCAGGAGATCCCATTGGCAACAGGTGACAAATTAGTAGACATTTAACGCCACAAAAACAGGAGAGATGCCCATGAGCAAAAAGATTGCAGTGATCCTTTCCGGCTGCGGCGTGTACGACGGCGCAGAGATCCATGAAAGCGTGATCACGCTGCTGCGCCTGGATCAGCGCGGCGCTCAGGTCCAATGTTTTGCGCCAGATATCGCGCAGCTGCACGTGATCAACCACCTCACCGGTGAAGAGATGCCCGAGTCACGCAATGTGCTGGTGGAGTCGGCGCGCATCGCTCGAGGTGAGGTGAAGGACATTCGTGAAGCCAACGCCGACGAGTTCGACGCACTGATCGTGCCTGGCGGGTTTGGCGCAGCCAAGAACCTCTCGAACTTTGCCGTGCAAGGCGCGGGCTGCAGCGTTAACCCGCAGGTGCTGGAACTGGCTGAAGCCTTTGCCGAAGCCGGCAAGCCCGTGGGGTTGATCTGCATCTCACCGGCCCTGGCGGCAAAAATCTACGGCCCCGGCGTGACCTGCACCATCGGCAACTGCCCCGACACGGCGGCCGCCCTGGACAAAATGGGCGCCACTCATCAGGAGTGCGCTGTCGAGGACATCGTCGAGGACAAGGCCCGCAAACTGGTGACCACACCTGCCTACATGCTCGGCAAGCGCATCAGCGAGGTCGCATCAGGGATCAACAAGCTGGTGGATCGAGTGCTGGAACTGACCCACGAAAATGATTAACCCGCTTTCATCAGACGCGTGAGGATACGATCCAGCGCGTTGGCAAACACCTGCTTGTCCTTTTCCCCATGGGGCGGCGGGCCGCCGCCCATCTGGCCCTGCTCACGCAGGTCGGTGAACAGGTTGCGCACCGCCAGCCGCTCACTCATGTTCGCCGGGCTGAATTCCTTGCCACGCGGGTCGAGGGCCGTGACGCCCTTCTTCACCAAGCGGTCGGCCAACGGCACATCGCTGCAGATCACCAACTCACCGGGCACGGCGTGCTCCACCAAATAGTCATCCGCCGCGTCCGGGCCACTGGGCACCACGATCAGCTTCACACAGGCAAAGCTCGGCTTGATCTGGCTCTGGCCCGCCACCAGCACCACGTCGAACTGGCGCTTGAGGGCGAACTTCACCACTTGATCCTTGGCCGCCCGCGGGCAGGCGTCTGCATCGATCCACACACGCATGCTTATGCCACCACTCGACGCTTCTCGGCCAGACGACTGCGGCCGTAAAGCACCACAATCGCCAGGATCGCCACAGCCTGCGCACTCAACGAGTACGCATCGGCATGAATGCCCAGCCAGTCGAAGTCAAAGAACGCCACCGGCCGTGTGCCGAAGATGCCCGCTTCCTGCAAGGCCTTGACGCCATGCCCGGCGAACACCACCGACAACGCGCACAGCAGCGCCGCGTTGATGCCGAAGAACAACGCCAGCGGCAGTTTCGCCGAACCGCGCAGAATCACCCACGCCAAACCTACCAGCAGCACCAACGCCGTGGCGCCGCCGGCCAGTACCGCGTTGTGCCCGGCAGGGCCCGCTTGCAGCCACAGGGTTTCGTAGAACAGGATCACCTCGAACAGCTCGCGATAGACCGAGAAAAACGCCAGCATCGCAAAACCGAAACGCCCCCCGCCGCCGACCAGGCTGCTCTTGATGTAATCCTGCCAGGCCGCCGCGTGGCGTCGGTCGTGCATCCACACCCCCAACCACAGCACCATCACACTGGCGAACAACGCCGTGCAGCCTTCAAGCAATTCGCGCTGGGCGCCGCTCACGTCAATCACATACGCCGCCAAGGCCCAGGTCGCCAAGCCGGCCAGCAGCGCCAAGCCCCAACCGACGTTGACACTGCGCACCGCCGATTGCTGGCCGGTGTTACGCAGGAACGCCAGGATCGCCGCGAGTACCAGGATCGCCTCAAGACCTTCGCGCAGCAGGATCAGCAAACCGGAGATGTAGCTCAGCGACCAGCTCAAGCCATCACTGCCCAACAATCCGGCGGATTCGGTGAGTTTGCCTTTGGCCACGTCCAGGCGCTGTTGCACCTGCTCGACCGGCAGGCCGTCCTGCAACGACTGCCGGTACGCCATCAAGGCTTTCTCGGTGTCTTTACGCACATTGGCGTCGACGTTATCCAGGGAGCTTTCTACCAGCTCGAAGCCTTCCAGGTACGCTGCGACTGAAAGGTCATAGGCCTGTTCATGGTCGCCGTTGCGGAACGCGGCCAGGCTCTTGTCCAGCGTGGTCGCGGTGTAGTCGAGCAACTGCGCCGGGCCACGCTTGACCTGCGGCGGCTGCGCACGCTGGGCGCGGAACGTCGCGGCAGCGGCTGGGCCACTGGCTGCCAGCACCTCGTTGGGGGTTTGGCGTGCGAGGTCGGCAAGGTTGAAGGGTTGTTCGCTTTTGGCAGCGGCCGGGTCAGCGGTGAAACCTGCAATGTAGGTGGCCAGGTCCCAACGTTGGCGGTCGTCCAATTGGTCAGCGAAGGACGGCATGTCGGTGCCTTCAACACCCAGGCCGAGGGTGTTGTAGATCGCGTAGAGGCTCAGGCGGTCCAGACGTGTCGCGTCGCGCAGGTTGGCAGGTGGCGGCGTCATGCCCGTAGACGCAGGCCCATCGCCGGCACCGGCTGTACCGTGGCACACCGAGCAGTGCTGGGCGTAAAGCGGAGCGCCCCGCGTGGGATCGGGCGTAATGGCCGGAGCCTGGCTGACTTCATAGGCCACCGCCAACTTGGCGCCCAACTGGCGGGCTTGGCGGGCGACGACTGCGCCGTCCTGTTGAGCGGATACAGCCGCTGACAATTCGTCGACGCCCTTGACCAACTCGGCGCGTTCCGGCCTCTGCGGCAGCTCAGCCACCAGGCTCTGCAACACGCCGAGAAACTCTATTTGTTCGCGGTATTCGGATTCATCGATAACCTTCCCCGCCTCCACCGTCGGCGGGTAGTCAGCGCCAATATAGTCCAGCAGATGCAGGGCTTGTGGGGCGCCCTCGGCGGTCGCGGCCAGCAGGTTGAAGCTGCACGACATCAACGCTGGAAGCAGCAGCCAGACGAGAAAACGGAAAGGGGCAATCATGAATGAATCTCAAAGGGAAATACGAAGTAACACATTGTTGAATTTTAACGGGCTTGACTCAAGGCGTTAGTGATTTGGCGCATCGAAGAATCGCGCATTCAAGAGGCAAGTAATGGCACCTCACCACGAATCATCACAGCAAAAAGCCATTGTTTTGCCAGTAATGGCGCCTATAATGCCGCGCCCTGTTATTGCGAAAGGGAATTTATTTCCTCGTTTTTATGAGGAATTTGCACATCAGCTGAATACTCTCAGGGAAGAAGTTTGCATGGCATTTCGCGCCTTAACCCCGCTGACACTCGCGGCGGTTACCTTGCTCTCCGGTTGTTCAATGTTTCGCAGCTACGATACCGAGCTGCAAGCCACCAACCAGCAGTTGGCCACCGGCAACGTAGACGGCGCCCTGACCCTACTGGAAAAGAACAACACCGGCGAAGACAAGGACCTGCTCTACTTTTTTGAAAAGGGCGAGTTGTTGCGCGCCAAAGGCGACCTCACCGGCAGCCAGACCGCCTGGCGCAGCGCTGACCTGCAAGTGTTCAAGTGGGAAGAGTCGGTCAAGTTCGACAGCGAAAAGTACCTTGCCCAGTTTGGCAGTTTCCTGGTCAACGACAAGGTGCGTCGCTACGAAGGTTATGACTACGAAAAAGTCATGCTGACCACCCAGATGGCCCTGAACCTGCTGGCCGTGAATGATTTCGACGGCGCCCGCACCGAGATCAAGAAGACCCACGAGCGCGAAGCCGTAATCGCCGACCTGCGGGACAAGGAATACCTCAAGCGCGAAAACGAAGCCGAGCGCCAGGGCGTCACTACCCAGTTCAAAGACCTGCGCGGCTACCCGGTAGAAGCGCTGGACGCGCCGGAAGTGGTTGGCCTGAAGAACAGCTACCAGAGTGCGTTCAGCCATTACCTGGCAGGCTTTGTCTACGAAGCCCTGGGTGAAAAAGACCTGGCTGCACCGGGCTATCGCAAGGCTGCCGAGTTGCGCCCCAACACACCGCTGCTGGAACAGGCGTTGCTGGACCTGGACAAGTCCAAGGTCGGCGCCGACGAGACCGATGTACTCATCGTGGTGCAGAGTGGCCTGGCACCGGCGCGAGACTCGATCCGCCTGCCGCTGCCGATTCCGATTGACGGCCATTTGGTAATCACCCCGCTGTCGTTCCCGGTGATCAAGGCCGACACCTCCACACAGGCCTTCGGCCAGATCGGCGTCGACGGCAAGCAGCAGAACCTCACCGCGCTCAACAGCACCACCGCCATGTCCCGCCGCGCCCTGCGTGACGACATGCCGGGGATCATCCTGCGCACCACCGTGCGGGCGGTCAGCCGTGGCGTGACACAGAACAACCTGAACAAGACCAACCCCATGGCGGGCCTGGTGCTGGGCATCGCCTCGGCCGTGACCGAAGGCGCCGACACCCGCACCTGGCGCACCCTGCCGGACATGACCCAAGTGACACGCCTGCGCCTCAAGCACGGCGAGCACCAGGTCAGCCTGCCCAATGCCCTGGGCGGCACGCGGGTGACGGTCAAGGCTGACCAGCGCTATCAGGTGATCACCCTGCGGGTGGTCGGCAACCAGGTGTTCGCCGGTGGCCTTGCCGCCCATGTGGTGCCGAGCACCTCTGCCCAGGCTATCGCCCTCAAACAACCTTAAGGAGCACGTTATGCGTCATTTCATCCTCGGCGCCCTGGCGCTGATCCTGCTCGCCGGCTGCGCCACCCCGCCGCCACCGGAGCCCGGCAGCGCCGCCAGCAAAATCGTGGTGATGGGCAAGTTCAAGGGCATCGCCGTCGGCGCCATCCGCGTGGCCCGCGAAAATGGCTTCCTGACCGCCAAGGTGCAGTTGAGCAACATCACCAGCAGCAACCAGATGATGTATTACCGCTTCGCCTGGCTGGGCGCCGACGGCTTCCCGGTGGGCGATGAAGAAACCTGGAAAGTGCTGAACCTGTACGCCAACCAGGCGACTTTCCTGCCGGCCATCGCCAACCTGCCCCAGGCCGCTGACTTCCGCCTCGAAGTGAAAACCCCTTGAGCCGTTGCGCTAACCGTATTCAGAGAGATTTCCCCATGTTTGCACGCTTCTCGATTCTCGCCATCGCTGCCCTTCTGGCCAGCGGTTGCTCCAACACCTCGCCGGTACTCGGCGGCAAAAACATCAGCTACGGCGACTCCAAGGCCGTGGAACTGGTGACCAACGAGTTCGGCTCCACCGACCTGCAGATGATCGCCGAGAGCATGACCCGCTCACTGGCCCAGTCCGGCATCCTGCAAGGCCGCCCGGTGGTGCAGGTGTATGACGTGAAGAACAAGACCAGCGAGTACATCGATACCCGCGAGATCACCACGTCGATCAAGACCCAGCTGATGAAAACCGGCACCGCGCGCTTCGCCAGCGATAACACCGACATGCAAAGCCAGGTCGACCAGCTCAAGCTGCAAAACCAGAGCGGTCTGTACAAGAAATCCACGGTGAGCAAGACCGGCAACATGGTTGCCGCCAAGTACCGCCTGGAAGGCTCCATCAGCTCCATCGTCAAGCGCAGTTCGGACTACAAGGACGTGTTCTACAAGTTCAGCCTGCAACTGATCGACGTTGAAAGCGGCCTGGCCGAATGGATGGACGAGAAAGAAATCCGCAAGACCACGGAGCGCTAAGCAATGCGTGCATGGATCGGCATGATCGGCCTGCTGTGCGCCTTTGGCGCCTCGGCCGCCCCGAAGATCGCGGTCACCGACCTGGCCTACGAGGCGCGCGTGGAGGAGTACATCCACGCGGTGTCGGCCAGCAACAACTTCCAGGCCAGTGCCTACAACGCCAGCGGTGCCTCGACCTACAGCGAGTACGAGAGCCGCACCAGCTACATCGAACAGGCAGAGCTGCGTAAATTCAGTGGTGATATCAAGGGCGAGATCCTCAAGTCGCACCAGTTTCAACTGGTGCAAGGTACGCCCTACACTGCCGACGCCAAGGGTGACGTCTATGATGTGATCAAACGCATCAAGGCCGGTAACTTCAAGGGCGCGGACTATGTGCTGTTCGGCACCCTGTCAGACATCGACTTCACCCAGGACATCAACGCCCTGGACCACACCAACAGCTACTCGGCGGTGCTGGGCCTGACGTTGGTGGCCGATTTCAGCCTGATCAACACCCGCACCTTCGAGATCACTTCGGCGTTTACCGCCATGGGTGAAGGCCAGGACACCAAGCTGGTGAACAACCGTGACGTGCGCGTGAGCCTGAACCGGCCGCGTGTGGTGCGGGAAGTGTCGAAAGCACTGGGTGAGGATGTGGCGCGCCAACTGGCGGAACAGTTAGGTGGTGGCTACGAAGACCCGGGCAAGCCTACACTGCGCAATAACCTGCCAAGAGACGAAGCGCCGAAGATTCTGCGCTGAAATACGATTTCACTGGCAACACAAACCAAATGTGGGAGCGGGCTTGCTCGCGAATGCGGTGGGTCAGTCAATGAATCTGTTGACTGATACTCTGCATTCGCGAGCAAGCCCGCTCCCACAATTTTGGTTTATTCAGTTACGCCGTTGCGCGATGCAAGCTGGCCAGAAACCCCGCAGCCCCCACAAACAAGCCGGCAAACGTACGGTTCATGCGCTTTTGCTGCTTGGGCGTGCGCAACAGCCGCAAGACTTTCGACGCAAGCCCCGTGTAGCCCGCCATCACGATCATATCGACGCTGATCATGGTTGCGCCCAGGATCAGGTACTGAACCAGCAGCGGCGCCTGCGGATTCACGAACTGTGGCAGAACCGCCAGCATGAACACCAGGGCCTTGGGGTTACTGGCGTTGACCAGGAAACCGCGGAACATCATCGCCATTGGCTTGCCGATCGGGCGTATCGTCGCATCCTCGCTCATGTCCATCGGCAGGGCGCGCCACTGTTTGATGGCCAGGTACACCAGGTAGGCCACACCAAACCACTTTATCGCATAAAACGCGGTAGAGGACGCCGCAAGAATGGCACCCAGGCCGCCAGCCACAACGGCGATCTGCATCGCCAGGCCCAATTGCAGGCCAATGGCGTTCCAGTAGCCGCGCAGGAAACCGTATTGCAGGCCGCTGGACATCGAAGCGATGGCACCGGCGCCGGGGGAAAGGGAAATGATCCAACTGGCCAGGAAAAAGGCCAGCCATGTGTCGAGTGCCATTACACACCTCAGGAGGGAGTTTGCGAGTAAGGCTTAAGCTAACTCCGCCGACCGAAGACTGGCTATAGATTTTTACACGACGTGGATGCTAGCGGTCGCCTGGAAACACGTGGGTACCTGGCCAACGCCGCACCGAGCGCTGGAAGAACAGGCTGTTGGGCACCTGCACCATCGCACTGTCAGTGCCAGCCTCCGCCACTTCGATCAGCGTGGTGTAGAGCAAGTTAATCGCCACCACGCGGCCTTTTACACCCGGCTTGTCGACGGTATCCACCAGCTCGACGATATCTCCGAGGCGAAACGGCCCAACGGTGAAGATCAAAATTGCACACAGCAGGTTGGACAGCACCGACCACATGGCAAAAAACGCCACGGCTGCGACTGCGACGAACCCCGACAGCGCCGTCCACAACACGGTGGCGGACACGCCCAGGCGTTCCAGCACAAAAATCAGCGCACTGCCCATGATCAGCCAGCGCAGGCCGCCACGCAGTGGCATCAGCAACTGCGGTGGCAACGGGTAGCGTTCACCCAGTCGATTCAAACCCTTGGCCACGAAGCGCTGGGCGAAATAACCCGCCAGCAGGATCAGCAGGATCTGCACGCCGACCCAGATCGGCGCGACCCATTGTGCCGGCAGCGGCAACTGCAACGCTTCCATCAGGACAGCGCCTCCAGCTCCGCTTGCAAGGTCTCGAGCACTTCGAGGGCTTCCATCCAGCTCTCCTCCAACTGCCCTTCGCGCACCTTGAGCTTGGCTTGTTCGGCCAGCAGATCGCGCAGTTCGTCCTTGCGCGCCGCCTCGTAGACGGCGCTGTCGCCCAGGCTGGTTTCGATTTTGGCCAGGCGCTCATGCACCTTACCCAGTTCGGCCTCCAGCTTGTCGGCTTCACGCTTGTGCGGCGCCAACTGCTGGCGCAGGGCGGCAGCTGCCTGGCGCTGGGCCTTCTTGTCGGTTTTGTCGGGGTTGACCGGCGTATTACTCACCGGCGCGTTGCGCAGGCGGTAATCGGTCAGCCAGCGCGCGTAGTCATCCAGGTCGCCGTCGAACTCTTCAACTTTGCCGTCAGCCACCAGCAGGAAGTTGTCGGTGGTGCTCTTGAGCAAGTGGCGATCGTGAGACACCACCAGCACCGCACCGCTGAACTCCTGCAAGGCCATGGTCAACGCCAGGCGCATCTCCAGGTCCAGGTGGTTGGTCGGTTCGTCGAGCAGTAGCAGGTTCGGCCTGTCCCAGGCAATCAATGCCAGGGCCAGACGGGCTTTTTCACCACCCGAAAAATTCAGCACCGGCTCATCGATGCGTGCGCCACGGAAGTCGAAGCCGCCGAGGAAGTCACGCAACGTTTGCTCGCGCTCGGTCGGCGCCAGACGCTGCAGGTGCAGCAACGGGCTTGCCTTGGAGTCCAGGGAATCCAACTGATGCTGGGCGAAGTAGCCCACCACCGTGTTCTCGCCACGGGTCAGGCGGCCGGCCAAAGGCTCAAGCTCGCCGGAAAGGTTCTTGATCAGCGTCGATTTGCCCGCGCCGTTAGGGCCGAGCAAGCCGATACGGGCACCCGGTGTGAGCTGCAGCTTGACCTTCTCCAGGATAGTTTTGTCGCCATAACCCAGGCGCGCATCCGAGAGGTCCAGCAACGGGCTGGAGATCTTCACCGACTCACGGAATACAAAGTCGAACGGCGAATCGACATGGGCGGCCGACAGCTCTTCCATGCGCTCCAGCGCCTTGATCCGGCTCTGGGCCTGGCGGGCCTTGGTGGCCTGGGCCTTGAACCGGGCGATGTAGCTTTCCATGTGCGCACGTTGCGCCTGCTGCTTCTCAAAGGCTTGTTGCTGCTGGGCCAGGCGTTCGGCGCGGGCGCGTTCGAACGCAGTGTAGCCGCCACGGTACAGGGTGATTTTCTTCTGTTCGACGTGGGCGATGTTGTCGACCACGGCGTCGAGGAAGTCCCGGTCGTGGGAAATCAGCAACAACGTGCCCTGATAGTTCTTGAGGAAGTCTTCCAGCCACAGGATCGCATCGAGGTCCAAGTGGTTGGTCGGTTCGTCGAGCAGCAACAAGTCCGAGGGGCACATCAGTGCCTGGGCCAGGTTCAGGCGCATGCGCCAGCCACCGGAGAAGTCGGCGACCGGGCGATCCATCTGTTCGTTGGTAAACCCAAGGCCGGCCAGCATCTTGCGAGCACGGGCGTCGGCGGTGTAGCCGTCGGCACTGTCCAGCTCCGAGTGCAGGCGGGCCTGGGCGGCGCCGTCCTGGGCTTTCTCGGCCTCGGCCAGGTCGTGTTGCACCTGGCGCAGGCGCAGGTCGCCATCGAGCACGTAGTCGATCGCAATGCGGTCGAGGGTGTCGATCTCCTGGCGCATATGGGCAATGCGCCAGTCGGCCGGCAGCAAGCAGTCCCCGGAATCCGGGGTCAGCTCACCCAGCAACAGGGCGAACAGCGTGGATTTGCCGGCGCCGTTGGCACCGATCAGGCCGGCTTTGTGACCGGCGTGCAGGGTCAGCTCGGCGTCTTCAAGAAGACGTTGCGGGCCACGCTGTAATGTTAGGCTTTGAAGTCGGATCATAATGGCGGCGGAGTCTACCAGCTTCGTTGGCCGCTGGCTTGGGTGTGAATATGTGCGCTGACCTGTGGAGCTTTGCCCTATCGATTTACGCCCGCCCAGGGTGCGAAACCGCTTGCCTGCGCTTGCAGGAACACGGTGCGGATGTGTGTCTGTTGCTGTGTGGTGCGTGGCTGGAGCGGCGCGGTGTGGCGCTTGAACCTGGGCGCATTGAGGCCCTGCAGCAGCTTGCCCGGCCATGGCAGCAGGCGGTGGTCGAACCGTTGCGACAGATGCGCAGGCAATGGCGAACCATGGCGCAACAGGATGCGCCTCTGGCGGCGTTACGCGAGCAAGTCAAAGCTCTGGAGTTGGAGGCCGAACGGGAATTGCTAGCGCGCCTGGGAGCGTTGGCGCAGGCATGGCCGACTGGGGAAGTGAGTCAACCGAAATGGCTGGAAGGCTTGGCGACCGAAGCCGCCAACCTTGACCACGACGCGCTGCAGCAGCTGCGCGTCGCGGCCACCCGCACTTAGGAAGCGCTGGTTGGGGTGGTGCTTGGCGCTACCGGTGCAGGAGTGCTGCTGGCCGATGTGGTTGGAGCGCTGGACGCTGCCGGGGCAGCAGGCGCGGCTGCCGGAGTTGCTGGCTTGGCCGGGGCAGGCTTGGCAACAGCTGGCTTTGCAGCAGCGGGTTTAGCCGCTGGCTTGACCGCTGGTTTCGCAGCAGCAGGTTTAGCAGCTGGTTTGGCAGCAGCAGGTTTAGCAGCCGGCTTGGCAGCTGGCTTCGCAGCAGCAGGTTTAGCCGCTGGCTTGGCAGCTGGTTTGGCAGCAGCAGTTTTAGTAGCTGGCTTGGCGGCTGGTTTTGCAGCAGCAGTTTTAGCAGCTGGCTTGGCGGCTGGTTTCGCAGCAGCGGTTTTAACAGCTGGCTTGGCGGCTGGTTTCGCAGCAGCGGTTTTAGCAGCTGGCTTGGCGGCTGGTTTCGCAGCAGCGGTTTTAGCAGCTGGCTTGGCGGCTGGTTTCGCAGCAGCGGTTTTAACAGCTGGCTTGGCAGCTGGTTTCGCAGCAACGGTTTTAGCAGCTGGCTTGGCGGCTGGTTTCGCAGCAGCGGTTTTAGCAGCTGGCTTGGCGGCTGGTTTCGCAGCAGCAGTTCTAGCAGCTGGCTTGGCGGCTGGTTTTGCAGCAGCGGTTTTAGCAGCTGGCTTGGCGGCTGGTTTCGCAGCAGCGGTTTTAACAGCTGGCTTGGCAGCTGGTTTTGCAGCAGCGGTTTTAGCAGCTGGCTTGGCCGCAGCCTTGGCTGGAGCTTTCGACGCAGCAGCTTTTGCCGGTGTACGTGCACCCAATACTTTAGCCACAGCTTCTTTCACTCGACCAACGCCCTGGGCCAGTTTCAGGCTTTCCTGAGCATCTTTTTTGAGTTGGGAAATGTAGGTGCGGGTTTCAGCCTGGCGATCCTTGAGGGCGTCCAGCAGGTCCTCAAGTTCTTTGACGGCGTCTTTGGCTTTGGCTTGTGCCTTGGCTTTGCCGGCAGTTGCGGCGTCTTGCAGTTTGGTGCGGGATTTGTGCAGCTTTTCTTGCGCTTTACCGCGTTGTTTTTCCAGTTTGGCGAGCAGTTTTTCTGCATCGGCCAACGCTTGGGAACAGGCGCTTTCCAGATGTTCGAGCAAGCTGCCCGAAAGTTGTTGGAGTAAATGCAACGGGGTATTAACAGGCTTCTGTTTGGCCGACATGGTTTACCTCCTGGCTGACGTGGGTGCGGCTCATACTAGCCCTCTGCTCTTACCGCCGCTAGGGCATGTTGACAGTATCGTTTGCCTTGCGTTGCACCGTGAGTAAATTCTTATCGATATAACAAAAAACTGCGGCACTTTTTACCCACTCACACTGGCATAATCCGTCGCACTTTCGGTGGGAGAAGCACCATGTCGCGTTATCTTTTTTTAGTGCTGGGCTTGGCGATTAGCGTCGCCAATGCAGGCGAACAATCGCCGTCCAAAACCACCGCCCCAGACCCACACGACCTTGCCTACAGTTTGGGCGCAAGCCTCGGCGAGCGCTTGCGCCAGCAGGTGCCCGACCTGCAGATCCAAGCCCTGCTCGATGGCCTCAAGCAAGCCTACCAAGGCAAGCCATTGGCGCTGGATGATGCACGCATCGAACAGATCCTCGCCCAACACGAAGCACAAAACGCTGCCGACGCAGAGGTTCCACAAAGCGAAAAAGCGCTGGCTGCCGAGCAGCAATTTTTAGCCAAGGAAAAAGCCGGCAACGGCGTGCGTGAATTGGCAGATGGCATCCTGCTCACCGAGCTGGCACCCGGCAACGGCAGCAAACCGCTGGCGACTGATGAGGTGCAAGTCAATTACGTAGGACGGCTGCCCGATGGGACCGTTTTCGACAAGAGCACACAGCCCCAATGGTTTCGCCTGGACAGTGTGATCAGCGGCTGGAGCAGCGCGCTGCAGCAGATGCCGGCAGGCGCGAAATGGCGCTTGGTCATTCCCTCGGCTCAGGCCTATGGCGCCGACGGTGCGGGCGAGTTGATACCGCCGTATACGCCACTGGTATTCGAGATCGAATTGCTCGGCTCTCGCCACTGACCCAATAAAAAACGGTGCGCCATGCGCACCGTTTTTTTCATCTCACTTCGAGGGTCAAGCCTGGGCGGCTGCCTCTTCCTTGTGAGCGTTATGCAGTACTTCGATCAGACAGTCTTCCAACTCGAAGCGCTCATGCAACAGCGCGCCCAATTCTTTGAATTTTTCAGCAACACAATTACCAGCATCACATAGATCGGTGAAGGCCAGCAGCTTCTCGGTAATTACATCAATGCGCGGGTAGATCGTCTCTGCCAGATCCAGACCACGCTGATCATCAAAAGCTTCCGCCTCTTTGGTCAGTTGCTCGTAGACACCAAAATGGCCGGCTGACACGTAGTCCACCAAGACAGCGCAAAAATCCTGCAACGGTTCGCGATTCTCAGCCAGTGCCTCGGGCTTGGCGCCAAGAGCATCAAAGGCTCGAACCAGTTCGTGACGTGCTTTCAACCAGCTGTCGATCAGCCTGTGCACTCCACCCCAGCGTTCCTGAGCATTCTGACAACTTTCCAGCATGGTTATCTCTCTTCCCTATAGGGGCGCTGCCGCCTGTGCCCGCGCAACACCTCAAACATTAAGGCGGCAGCCGGACAAGGCCGCATGTCACAAACGATTTCTATAACGCGTGCGGGCCAGATTATGCCCGCATGACTATGGCTTCAAGGTACGCAGGAGAGAAAGTTCATACAAGTGTTTAATCCCGTCCTACACATTTCAGCGAATTTTCAGTACCTCGCAGGGTGTAAACGGCGACCCGGCAACAATCGTGAAAACTGCATGATGCCGAGAATCAGCATCGCCAAAAAGAACAACAAGCTCCATTCGGGCAAGCTCAGGTCAAACAGTGTCCAGTTGATTTCCACGCAGTCCACGGTGCCCTTGACCGTCAGTTGCAGTGCTTGCCATAACGTCAGGTTTTCAATCATGTAGTGAAGGCTGGGCCAGCACTCGTTGACCTGCTCGGGCGCGGCATTTTGTAGCAGCACTTGGCGTACCGCGGTGATGGCCCCGAGCAGTGCGCTGCCCATGCTGGCCAATCCGTACAGGTAGGCCCCTGAGCGTTTTGGGTTATGAATCGCCGCAGCCAGGTTGATCAGCGTGAAGACGGCTAAAAAGATGCGCTGTACCTGGCACAGGAAGCAGGGACGCAAGAGCGCGTCGTACTCAAGATAAAAAGACGCACCCAACGTCAGCGCACCAGCCAGGAAGGCCAGGAGAAACAGGGAGCGTGAAGGGGCCAAAGACATTGTTATCCGTACCGCAAGAGATAGACCCTTACGGTAGAGTAAAGGCCTGACTCCTTTCAATACGCGCCAGAGCAGACAATTCCGCAACAGCCTAGGGATATGCCGTCAGAAGCTGGATGACTTCAAGCAGTTGGCGGTAGGAATTTGCTACTCAGAGCTTTAGTGCCCGGGTTTTACGCGATAAAGAAAGGTTGGCCCTCAGAAGTGTCCGAGCCAACCTTGCTTACATTCTTACACTCGCGCAGGCACCGGCAGCGGTGATGCCAGCAAGCGGCTGTCCAGAAGCCCAAGGCCTTCCTGGAACAACTGGTTGCTGCGCTCGGTATCGCCCAACTGGGCCAGCAAGCGTGCCAGCTCTGCACACGCTTCGGGATTACGCTGCACCTGCAGGCTGCTTTCCAGATAGTCTCGCGCCTTGCCCCACAGGCTGTTTTGCAGACACAGGCGACCTAGCGTCAGCAACAGGCTGGCATCCCCCGGATGGTCCTTGAGCCAGCCCTCGGCGAATTTGAGCTGACGGCCCGGGTCACTGCCTCGCAGCAAACCGTACAGCCGGATCAGATGGCTGTCATAGCCACGCTTGATGGCGCCACGCAGGACTTCCTCGGCCTTGGCGTCAGCCCCCAGCCGGCGCAGTTGCTCAGCGTAAGCCAACACCAGCTGCGGCTCTTGGCGCTGGGCGGAGGTAAGTTGTTCCCACGCTCGCTCCAAAGACTGCAACCCGGCTTCGCCCTGCTCTTCGCGCGCGACCGCCAGCCCCAGGTTTTCACCCCAGGCACGGCGCTCAAGCTCAGCCAGCTCGGAGGCGGGAAGCACTTTGTCCTTGCGCAGTTCAGGCAACAAGCGAATCACCGAAGGCCAATCGCCCCGCTGCTGATGCAGACGTTGCAATTGGCGCAACACTTGTGCGTTATGCGGATGACGCTCGTACATGGCCTGCAACGTGACAAGCGCACCTTCAGTGTCGCCACGGTCCATTTGCAGTTGCGCATGACTCAGGGCCACAGCCAGTTCCGCCTGCGGCTGGCGTTCCAAAGCACGCTCCAGCAAACCGTCAGACTCTGCATACCGGCCCTGTTCGTTGGCAGCCCGTGCAGCGCCGAGGTAGTACAACAATGGCTGACGCTCGGCTTCAGCCGCGCGGTGCAGGTGGCGTTCGGCGCTGGCCCAGCGGCCTTCGGCGAGGTCCATCTGGCCTTGCTCAATGGCTATCTGCACACGACGGCTGCGGTTACGCCGCGACCACGGGTTAACCACGCCACCAGAAGTGGTGAGCAAACTGAGCAGCACACGCAGCAGGTAGATCACCAGGACAACGGCAAACACCGCCACCAGCGTGGCCCACAGGCTCGACTCGTAATGCAGCAGATGGGGATAGGTAATCAGCACGTAGCCGGTGTGTTTCGAAATACCCACGCCCAGTGCCAGAGCGATCGCAACCGCCAGCACCAGGATCACATAGAAACGCTTCATCGGCTCTACTCCTGGGTCGCCGGCGTGCCCGCCGACGCCTTGGCTTCATCGGCAGACAGATGGCGGCGCTCAAGGTAGGCCTGGACGGCGGCCAGGCTGGTGGCCAGGTCCGGCGTCACCACCGAGACAGCCTTGGGCTCAAGCTCGGCAATGCGCGCCAGCATCGCCTTGCTCTGCGGGTTGTCCTGGTTGAAGTTGTCCTGCAGCACGCTGCGCGCCTCACCGAGCGAGCGGCTGTACACCGCCGTTTCGCCGTTAAGTGCGGCCCACTGCGCTTGCTCCAGCGCCAGACTCAACGCCAGGCGCACTTGATTCAGGCCTTGGCCGGCGAGCAACGGACGAATGTTGTCATCGGGGTTGAAGTCGATGCGGAAGTAGCGAGAGATCTGCTCCCACCACTGGCTCAGGCGGTTTTCCGTATCGGTGCTTGAGCGCCCTTCGGACGCAGGTTCGGTGAGCTGATACTCCGGTGCGATAGCCGCAAGCGCTACGACCTGATCACGCAGCGCGGCCAGCTGCAAGTACAAGCCGGTGCGGTCGGGCTGCTCGGTGCTGCGCAGCGCGGCAAGGCTCTTGGCCAACTGCTCACGCGCGGCGTAGGCGCCGGGGTCACTCTGTTCGCGCAGAATTTCGTCAGCACCCTGGACCAGCGACTGGGCACTGTTGATGTCCTGCAAGGCAGAGAGACGCAAGCTGGCCAGGCGGATCAGGTGTTCGGCTTCGGCCAGGCGCCAGTCCTGGCGACTGGCGCCCAACACGGTTTCAAGGCGTTGGCTCAGGCGCTGCTGGTCACCCTGCAATTGGGCAACCAGCCGGCGGCGCTCCTCAAGCTCGTCCGCCGCAGGCAACTGCGCCAGACGCGCCGCCAGTTGTTGTTGGCTTTGTTTGAGGGATTGGGATTGATCATCAAGGGTCTGCACCTGGCCCAGCTGTTGCTGGCTGCTGGCTTGCAGGGCACGGACCTGCCAGATCCCCCAACCGCCAGCGGCGACGCCTGCGGCACCGAGCAACAGGGCCACAACCGCCAGGCCATTGCCACGGCGTGGCGCGGCGACCTGTGACTCAACCGGCGCATCAAGTGCGGGTTGGGTTTCATCTTTAGGCAAGGCTGTTTCGCTCACGTATCCGTCCTTTGCGTATCAGAGAGTGGGCGCCGCATGCCTTATGAGGCAGCGCTGCGCAACGCCACTAACAAAGCCGCGGCACTCGCGCCGCGACAATCCACAACTTTTTCTGCACCAGCGGCCCGCGCCATTTCAGACACGCGAGGGCTGGGCACGAACAACGGCAGCTGCGCCACCTTCGGCCAATCGGGGCCGGCCAGGGCTTGCAGGTGTAAAAAACCCTGCCCACTGCTGACCACCAGGCCGTTCAAGCGTTCCAACTGGATGCGTTGCATCAACGCCCCGGCAGCGTAGGCCGGGAGGAAACGACGATACAACTCCAGATAATCGACACTAGCACCTTGCTCACGCAAACGCTCAGCCAGCAACTCCCGGCCGCCCTCGCCACGCAGGATCAACACCCGGGCACCGGGCACTGCGACAGCCTCGCGCAAGGCCGGCAAGGCAAGCAAGGCCTCGCTGTCGTCGCCGGTTTGCGGATAGTGAACGTTGAGGCCGTAATCGGCCAGTACCTGCGCAGTGGCAGCGCCCACGCTGAACCACGGAAACGCTGGCCAGGGCTGCTGCAATTGCTGCACAGCCAGACGTGCAGCCGGTTTGCTCACCACAATTACCGCGCTGTAGCGGCCCAGGTCAGCAAACACAGCCTGCTGCTCGGGCGTGACGGGCAAGGCTTCGGTATCCAGCAACGGCAAGCTGCAGCTGAAAATACCGACGTCGGCCAACATCGCAGCCACGGCCGCCGATTCTTCGGCGGGCCGCGTCAGCAGCACGCGCCAATCGGTCACTGCGGGCCGGCCTCGCCATAGACTTTTTCCAGAATGGCGCCGGCGCCCTTGCCCAGTAGCTCCTCTGCGACCTGGATGCCCAAGGCGGTCGCGTCACGCTGCGGCCCACGCACCTCGGCGGTGAGCAGCGTGCCGCCGTCCGGATCACCGACCAAGCCACGCAGCCAGAGGTTTTCACCCTCAAGCACCGCGTAGCAGGCAATCGGCACCTGGCAGCCACCGTTGAGGTGCTTGTTGAGGGCACGTTCGGCGGTGACACGCACTTCGGTGTCGTGGTGATCGAGAGGTTTGAGCAAGGCATGGATTTCGCTGTCGGCGGTGCGACATTCAATGCCAACTGCGCCCTGCCCGCCAGCTGGCAAGCTGTCTTCGACGCTGATGGCCGACGTAATGCGGTCTTCGAAGCCCAGGCGGATCAAGCCGGCAGCCGCAAGGATGATCGCGTCATATTCGCCGGCATCCAGCCTGGCCAGGCGAGTGTTGACGTTGCCGCGCAAAAAGCGAATCTGCAGGTCCGGGCGACGGGTCAGCAATTGCGCCTGACGACGCAGGCTGGAGGTGCCGACGATGCTGCCCAACGGCAGCTCATCCAGCGATGCGTAGGTGTTGGACACAAAGGCATCACGCGGGTCTTCGCGCTCGCAGATGCAAAAAAGGCCCAGGCCTTCGGGGAAGTCCATGGGCACGTCTTTCATCGAATGCACGGCGATGTCGGCTTGGTTTTTCAGCAGCGCGGTTTCCAGCTCTTTGACGAACAAGCCCTTGCCGCCGATCTTCGACAGCGGCGAGTCGAGCAGCTTGTCGCCGCGACTGACCATGGGCACCAGGGATACTTTGAGGCCTGGATGAGCCTTTTCAAGGCGTGCTTTGACGTATTCGGCCTGCCACAAGGCCAGGGCGCTTTTACGGGTGGCGATGCGGATTTCGCGAGAGGACATGGATCAATCCGTACTGAATAGATACGGCAGATAATAACAGCTCAGGCAAACACGCTTTGATTTGAATCAGCAAGTGCGGGGCCTCCCTGGCCGCGTCGCACCGGGATAAGGGAATGCAGACCTCGCTACAGCCCTTGGGCTAAAGCTGCTGCATCATCTTACGCACGCCGGCGACATGACGTCGGCTGACAATCAAGGCATCGCCGTTCAGCCCTTTTAGGAACAGCTGAAAGTGCCCCAAAGGCGTGCGCTGCAGGCGTTCAATTCGCTCGCGGGCCACCAGTGCATTGCGGTGGATGCGCACGAAGCGGTCGCCAAACTCATCCTCAAGGGCTTTGAGCGGCTCATCGAGCAACACTTCGCCGCTCTCGTGACGCAGGGTCACGTACTTGTGGTCGGCAATAAAGTAGACCACCTGGCCCAACGGGATCAGTTCGATGCCCTTACGGGTCCGTGCGCTGATGTGGCTGCGCGGCCCGTTGCCACTTTGGGCAGCCGGCTGGGTCAGCGCAGCGAGTTGCACGCGGTTGGGGCGCTCGGCCTTCTTAAGCGCCTTGAGCAATGCTTCGCCCGTCACCGGCTTGACGATAAAGCTGACACCGCTGGCTTCCAGGGTCTCGGTGGAAAACTCTTCTTGTGCGGCGCACAGCACCACGGCAGGTGGCGACTCTCGCTCACTCAAACGGGCGGCGACTTGCAGGCCATCAAGGCCCGGCAAGCGGATATCGAGCAACACCACATCCGGCTTGAGGCTGTCGATCAGCGTCAATGCCTCTTCACCGTTGGTGGCACTCGGTTCAAGGACTGTATAACCCTCGAGTTCACTGACCAAACGGCTCAGTCGCTCGCGGGCTTGGGGTTCGTCATCAACGATCAGGACATTCATATTGCGCTGGATTCCTGCGTGAGTCTCGCACAAGGATAGCGTAGACAGGTGCGGTGACTTGCGTCACAGCGATCCACGCTAAGACTAGCGCGAGCGGCAAAAAGTGCCCCGGCAGCGGCACCCAAATTTACCCGGACCTGTTCAATTGCGCCCAAGACCTGCTGCCTTTGGGCATCGTCGTAGGGTTTGCTGATACACAATCCGAATACCCCCCTTTTTTAATGGATAGTCTGGGCTATGACCGCATCACCCGACTTTGGTGCATTCACGCTCTATCAGTGCAACTGTAGACGCTCGCTGAGACGATATTGCTCAATCGTCAAATATCGTTTCAATTAACGCCTGCCTCCAGTCTCGTCCCGGATGCGTTCGACGGCAAGGCACTTAGCCATCCTTGGCGCAAATAAAAATGCCGATCACCCGCAGCATCGCCTCCACGGGCAACCCTGTTATTATCGGCGGCACACCTCCACGCCTCTTTTAAGCAGATCACGAGCGAATCCATGAGCACCGACAAGACCAACCAGTCCTGGGGCGGCCGCTTCAGTGAACCCGTCGACGCCTTCGTCGCGCGCTTCACCGCCTCCGTCACCTTCGACCAGCGCCTGTACCGCCACGACATCATGGGCTCGATCGCCCACGCCACGATGCTGGCCAAGGTCGGCGTGCTGACCGACGCCGAGCGCGACAGCATCATCGACGGCCTGACCACCATTCGCGGTGAGATCGAAGCCGGCACGTTCGACTGGCGCGTCGACCTGGAAGACGTGCACATGAACATCGAGGCCCGCCTCACCGATCGCATCGGTGTGACCGGCAAAAAACTGCACACCGGTCGCAGTCGCAACGACCAGGTTGCCACCGATATCCGCCTGTGGCTGCGTGACGAGATCGACCTGATCCTGGCCGAAATCACCCGCCTGCAAAAAGGTCTGCTGGAGCAGGCCGAGCGTGAGTCCGGCACCATCATGCCCGGCTTCACCCACCTGCAAACCGCGCAGCCCGTGACCTTCGGCCACCACTTGCTGGCCTGGTTCGAAATGCTCAGCCGCGACTACGAGCGCCTGGTGGACTGCCGCAAGCGCGCCAACCGCATGCCGTTGGGCAGCGCTGCCCTGGCCGGCACCACTTACCCGATCGACCGCGAATACACCGCGCAGCTGTTGGGTTTCGACGCCGTGGGCGGCAACTCCCTGGACGGCGTGTCGGACCGCGACTTCGCCATCGAATTCTGCGCCGCCGCCAGCATTGCGATGATGCACCTGTCGCGCTTCTCCGAAGAGCTGGTGCTGTGGACCAGCGCGCAATTCCAGTTCATCGACCTGCCGGACCGTTTCTGCACCGGCAGCTCGATCATGCCGCAAAAGAAAAACCCCGATGTACCGGAGTTGGTGCGTGGCAAGAGCGGCCGTGTGTTCGGCGCGCTGATGGGCCTGCTGACCTTGATGAAGGGCCAACCGCTGGCCTACAACAAGGACAACCAGGAAGACAAAGAGCCGCTGTTCGACGCCGCCGACACCCTGCGCGACTCGTTGCGTGCGTTTGCCGACATGATCCCGGCGATCAAGCCCAAGCACGCGATCATGCGTGAAGCGGCGTTGCGCGGTTTCTCCACTGCCACCGACCTGGCGGATTACCTGGTACGCCGTGGGCTGCCGTTCCGTGACTGCCACGAAATCGTCGGCCATGCCGTTAAATACGGCGTGGATACCGGCAAGGACCTGGCGGAAATGAGCCTGGAAGAACTGCGCCAGTTCAGCGACCAGATCGAGCAGGACGTGTTCGCCGTGCTGACCCTGGAAGGCTCGGTGAATGCCCGTAACCACGTGGGCGGCACTGCGCCTGCGCAGGTCAAGGCAGCCGTTGTGCGCGGTCAGGCACTGCTCGCCAGCCGGTAATCCCTAAGACCAACTCGGTCAAAATGTGGGAGCGGGCTTGCTCGCGAATGCAGAGTGTCAGTCGCCAGAGATGTCGACTGATCTACCGCTTTCGCGAGCAAGCCCGCTCCCACATTTGATTGGGCCGTGGGCGACTACTTCTTGGCCGCAATCATCGCCATAAACGCCGGCATCGCCGCCTCCCTGTCCGCCGCCACCCTCTTGGCGTTGGGCATCTCATGCAGGCGCTCCAGCAACGCCTTGGCCTTCGGTAAATCCGCCAGCAAATCCAGACCAAACAGCTTCTCGCCCACCGCACAGGCGAGGTTCAGGCTGTACATGAAATACAGATCAGCAACCGTGAAGCTCTCTCCCGCCACATAGGGCGCGAACTTGCCGTGCCGACCCAAAGAAGCAACCCCCAGTAACAACTCCGCCCTGGTTTTGTCCTTGATCGCGTCCGGCACCGGCATACCAAAGAACGCCTCGGCAAAACACGCGCGGGCGGGCAACTCGATGTACAGCTCAATCTCCCGGCACAACGCCAGCACCTGGGCGCGCTGATACGGGTCGGCGGGCAGCAACGACGGGCCTTCCTGGGTTTGCTCGATGTATTCGAGGATCACGCTGGTTTCATTGATAAACCCTTGTTTGACGCCCAGCACCGGCACCTTGCCACGCGGGCTGACGGCCAGGGCTTCAGGGGTTTGGCCTGCGTAAAAGGGTACTTCTTCGAACGGCAGGCCTTTCTCCAGCAGCGCCAGTTTGACCATGTTGTAGTAGTTGCTGACCGAAAATCCGTAAAGCTTGAGCATTGCGAATGCCTCCAGGCCGGGTGTGGGGTTGGCTGCAAGAGTTATAGATCCAAGGAGCCCGACTGGCCAGCAGCATCAACTGCCTGAATGGCGGTAGACTGGCGCCCTTTCCTTGAGGAGCCTGCCATGAGCGAGCCGACCGATATCGACAACGACGAAGAAGAGTTCACCGAAAATACACTGATCGAAGCGATCGAAAACCAGATCGAAAGCGACAACCCGCCAGCGGCCAAGGCCACGTTCAACAAGCTGACCCTGGTGGGCTACGAGCGCGAAGACATTCTGCAAATGATGGCCCACGTCCTGGCCATCGAAATCGACGCGCTGCTCGAAGAAGACCGCGCCTTCAATACCGAATGGTATGAAACTGCCTTGCGCGCCCTGCCAGAGCTACCGCCCGAGAAGCAATAAGCCCGACACCGCGCTGGCCAGCAAGCGCTTGCTGGCCACAATCCCGCCCCACATCAACACTGCATGAGTTCCGACTGGACAGCTCGCCAAAGTGCGTTCACCTTATGGCTGCTAACGTCTAAAAATTCCTAGAAAGTCTGGAGTCCTTATGTCGTATACCCCTGAGTTGGTTGCCGAACTGGAAATCCTTGCACTCTTCAACCTGGGCAGCTCCCAGGAAGGTCTGAAAGTTCATCAGACTGCCGCTCCTACTGCCATTGCCGCTGCCCGGCGCCTGTTTGATAAAGACCTGATCGACCAGCCAGATGGTGGCTACCTCACCAGCCTTGGCCGGGATGCTGCCGAACACGCACAAAGCCTGCTGACTATTCTGACGACCAGCAAAGAAGCCGCCTGACACCTCGTATCGCCCACGGGATCCTCTTTTCACGGATTCCGCGGGCATTTCTGCGCCTGGGATAAAATTCTGGCGCCAAAAACAAAATCGCGCTAAACCTCCTACGCTACTGGCTGTAAACTCCTACACGGCCGCCCATGTCGGGCTCTGCGAGCCAACGACTCAGACATGACCCGCACCCATGAAATCCGCCCCGACCTGGACGAAGGCATCGACCGCAAGGTGCTGGCCCAGTTGCGTGCGCGCTTCATGGCCCTCAATGCAGGCCGCATGGCGCGAGCCGTCGAAGGGCTGACGCCGCGCCAACAGAGCGTGCTGACCCTGCTGCCGTTGTTTTTCCACGTCAACCACCCGTTGTTGCCCGGCTATGTCTCCAGCAGCACGCCGGCAGGGTTGTCGAGTTTCGAACCCGACGCCCAGGCTCTGACGGAAGCCCAGCGCCTGACCCGCTCGTTCTCCTACAAACCGCGCCATGGCAACCCGCCGCAGCCGATCCATGGCCTGTTCCTGATGGGCAGCCTTGGCACCTTGGCCCAGGCGGACCAGAGCGACATGGACGTGTGGGTCTGCCACGCGCCAGACCTTGGCGAGAACGAACTGGCCGAGCTGCGCAAAAAGTGCCAGTTGCTGGAAGCCTGGGCGCTGACCATGGGCGCCGAGGCGCATTTCTTCCTGATCGAGCCGACGCGCTTTGTGTTAGGCGAGCGCGACACCCAACTGAGTTCCGACGACTGCGGCACTACCCAGCATTACCTGTTGCTGGATGAGTTCTACCGCACCGCCATCTGGCTCGCCGGGCGCACGCCCATCTGGTGGCTGGCGCCGGTCTATGAAGAAACCCGCTACGCCGAATTCACCCACGCGCTGATCTCCAAACGTTTTATCCGCGCCGATGAAACCCTCGACCTCGGCCACCTGGCGCACATCCCGCCAGGCGAATTTATCGGCGCCGGATTGTGGCAACTGTTCAAGGGCATCGAGTCGCCGTACAAATCGGTGCTCAAGCTGCTGCTGACCGAGGTGTACGCCAGCGAACACCCCAACGTGCACTGCCTGAGCCTGCGCTTCAAACGTGCGGTGTTCGCCAACCAGATGGACCTGGACGAGCTGGACCCGTACATCGTGGTTTACCGCCGCATCGAGGAATACCTCAAGGCGCGCAATGAGCCCGAACGCCTGGAGCTGGTACGCCGTGCGCTGTACCTGAAGGTTAATCGCAAGCTCAGCGCCGGTCAGCGCAGCACCAGCTGGCAGCGACTATTACTGGAGCGTCTGGCCCACGAATGGGGTTGGGGCCAGCGTCAACTGGCCTTGCTGGACAGCCGCAGCCAGTGGAAAGTACGCCAGGTGGCTTCCGAGCGCCGCGCGCTGGTCAACGAGCTCAATTACAGCTATCGATTTCTCACCCAGTTCGCCCGCACCGAGCAGACCGTCAGCCTGATCAATAAGCGCGACCTCAATGTGCTGGGCCGGCGCCTGTATGCCGCATTTGAGCGCAAGGCCGGCAAGGTTGAGTTCATCAACCCCGGCATCGCTCCGGACCTGGCCGAAGACACCCTCACCCTGGTGCAATCGCCCAACCGCAAAGAGCCTGGCCAGCATCATTGGGGCTTGTACAACGGCAACCTCACGGCGCTGGAATGGGAGCACTTCGCGCCGATCAAGCGCAGCCGCGACCTGTTGGAAATGCTCACCTGGTGCCATCGCAACGGCGTGATCGACAGCAGCACGCGCCTGGCCCTGCATCCAGGCGTCAGCGACGTGACCGAGTTCGAGCTGTTCAACCTGCTGGGCTGCCTGCAACAGACCATCGCCCTGCCCCTGGCCAGCGTCGATGAGGACCGCCTGTTGCGCTCGGCGGTGCCGGAAGAGGTGCTGTTGCTGATCAACGTCGGCGTCGATCCGCTCAAGCATCACCGCGATTTGAATATCCTCATGACCACCGAACGCACTGACTCCCTGAGCTACGCCGGTGTGCGCGACAACCTGGTGCTGACCCTGGATCAGGTCACGCTCAACAGTTGGAACGAGGTACTGGTCAGCCGCTACGACGGCCCCCATGCACTGCTCGACTGCCTGCGCGACTACCTCAACCAACTGCCGCCGAACCACCTGCCACGCCTGAGGGTGCGCTGCTTCTGCCACAACCGTGCGCAGTTCATTGCCCAGCGTGTGGAAGAAATCTTCGATACCGTGCAGAACCTACTGCTTGGCCAGTCCAATCACCGCTATCTGTTGCAGGTGCAGCAGCATTATCACGTGATGGAACTGACGCCGGGCCAAGCCACTCACGTGCCACTGCCCACCCAGGATGCACTCATCGCCTACCTCAGCGAGGAGCTGGCCAGCTATAGCCCGCTGCACCTGGACGCCATGGCGCTGGAAGACCACGACCTGGCCCTGCTGCTGCCCATGGGCCTGGCTGATTGTGTGCAGGTGTTCTACCGGGTCAATGAAGGCTTCGCCGAGCTGTATGTGTTGGATGAGTTCAACGCGCTGTGGCAGCAACGCTTGCCGTTTCATGATGAGCAAAGCCTGTTGGCGCCGCTGCAGCGCTTCCTGCAGTCGATCATCTACCGTCGCGAAGCCCTGGCGCCGCTGGATACACAGCAACCGCTGGGTGAAGTGCAAACTTTGTATTACCAACTGTTGCCGTCAGGCAGCCAGCGCGCCCGCGGCATCGAGCCTCGGCCGGCGCCGCAGAACCCGGCCAACAAACCGTTTTATGACGTGCAGGCGATTATCGGCAAGGCCGCACCGGGCCAGGTCGGCATCACGCTGTACTGCAATCAACGGGAGTTTTCCGAGCTGGAGTTCGGCGACCAACTGTTTGCCGTGGTGGCCCAGGAAATCGTCGGGCAACGCCGGGAGACCGAGCGTTACCGCTGCTACATCACCGACCTGGACCTGTCCGGCCTGCTCGGTGATGTGCAAAGCCCGAGCAACTTGTATCTGCGATACAAGGCCGAGCTGGAGTTGTCGCTGAATGCGGCGCTGAGCCAGATTTAAGCGGCTCTTGCTTAGATGGAAAATGCGCCGCCATCTTTGGGCTGGCCTTCGACGCTGAGCAATTCAAGCTTCAACGTCTTGCCGCCCGGAGCTGGCCAATCGATGTGCTGACCCACTTGCAGGCCCAGCAACGCGCTGCCTACCGGTGCCAGGATCGAAATTTTACCTTCGTCGGCGTTGGCATCCTTGGGGTAAACCAGGGTCAGGTGACGCTCCTTACCACTGCTTTCTTCACGGCAATGAACGCGGGAGTTCATGGTCACGACGTCTTCCGACACTTCATCGTGGCCGACTGTTTCTGCGCGATCGAGTTCGGCTTGCAACGCTTCGGCACCGGGAAACTCATCGCCCAAGCGGTCGATCAATTGCTCCAGACGCTGCACGTCAAGACGGGTGAGAATGATGGACGGTGCGGTGGTCATGATTCAGGCAGACTCCTTTTTTCTGCACAAAAAAGCAAAACCCCGCCAGGAAAAGGCGGGGTTCTCGCGGGCCTCGATGAGTTGAGGCGTACCCGGACACTACCACAGCGTCACAAATAAACAAGACGGCCTCAGGCGCGCGCCCTGCGCTGTTCGGCCTCGGCGCAAATCACCCGGCGCCGGGCATCGTCGGCGGAGCGCCATTCACGGATGTCTTCCACGTGACGGTGGCAGCCGAGACAGACTTTATGCTCGTCCAGGCGACACAAACTGATACAAGGTGACGGCACCGCCGGGCTGACATTGCTGAACAGCGGCTTGGGCGGGCGTACAGGTGCAGGCTGGGTCACGATCAGATCTCGTCGAAGTCCAGCTCAACGCCGGCTTGTTCCTGGACGAGGCGTGCGAGCATTTCGCTTAACAGCTCATCGCTGGTATCGCACTGCCAGTTGTTGTCTTCTTCGTTGTAGTCGAAGTGAAAACCACCCGAACGCGCCGCCAGCCACAGCTGACGCAGCGGCTCCTGACGGCTGAAGATCAGCTGGGTGCCGTTTTCAAACTTGACGGTCAGCACGCCAGCCGAGTTTTCCAGGTCCACGTCCAGGCCGCTGTCGTCGAAAATATCTTCCAGCGCCTGCTGGGTCGAATCCACCAGGTCGTGAAAACGGGCTTCGGTCAAACTCATTGTGGGAACCTCGAAAAGTGTCTGGTCACGCTCAAGCGGCGCACGATACGGACGCGCCATGATGAATGCAAAGAATACCGATTTCATTACCCGCAGCCGCGTGAAATATCGTTATTTACCGTAGGCCGAATCGCGGCATGCTCGGCAAACCCCCGCCGGACGGGTATTACGGCGCATAGGCAAGCTGGCGGGTGGTCGGTATACTCGGGCGCAATTAATGCATATTCAAGGATTTCGCCATGAAGCGCCTGATCTCTTCCCTTGCTGCGCTCGTCGCGGTCGCTTGCCTCGTTAGTGCCTGTGGTCAAAAAGGCCCGCTCTACCTGCCCGATGACAGCAAAGACCCGAACGACCAGGCACAGTCGTCGCAAAAAGCTGCAAAAGCGCATAAGCACGACACTTACTAAGGGACCATCATGGACGCTTTTAACTACCGGGACGGCGAGCTGTTCGCGGAAGGCGTGGCGCTGTCCGCGATTGCCGAGCAGTTTGGCACCCCGACCTATGTGTACTCGCGTGCGCACATCGAAGCCCAATACCGCTCGTTCACCGACCCACTGGAAGGCGTTCCACACAGGGTGTGCTACGCGGTCAAGGCCAACTCCAACCTGGGTGTACTGAATGTCCTGGCGCGTCTTGGCGCTGGTTTTGACATCGTTTCCCGTGGCGAGCTGGAACGTGTTCTGGCTGCCGGCGGCACGGCTGACAAAATTGTCTTCTCCGGTGTCGGCAAAAGCCGTGAAGACATGCGCCGCGCCCTCGAAGTCGGCGTGCATTGCTTCAACGTCGAATCCACCGACGAGCTGGAGCGCCTGCAAGTGGTCGCCGCCGAGATGGGCGTTCGCGCGCCGATCTCCCTGCGCGTAAACCCGGACGTCGATGCCGGTACGCACCCGTATATCTCCACCGGTCTCAAAGAGAACAAGTTCGGCATCGCCATTGCCGACGCCGAGGACGTGTACATCCGTGCCGCACAGCTGCCGAACCTGGAAGTGCTGGGTGTCGACTGCCATATCGGCTCGCAACTGACCACCCTGCCGCCGTTCCTCGATGCGCTCGACCGCCTGTTGGCACTGACCGAGCGCCTTGGCGAGTGCGGCATCTACCTGCAACACATCGACCTTGGCGGCGGCGTGGGTGTGCGTTATCGCGATGAAGAACCGCCGCTGATCGCCGATTACATCAAGGCTGTGCGCGAGCGCACCGAAGGCCGCGGCCTGACCCTGATGTTCGAGCCGGGCCGTTATATCGTCGCCAACGCCAGCGTGCTGCTGACTCAGGTGGAGTACCTCAAGCACACCGAGCACAAGGATTTCGCCATTGTCGATGCGGCCATGAACGACCTGATCCGCCCGGCGCTGTACCAAGCGTGGATGGACGTCACAGCCGTAACCCCGCGCGAGGGCGAAGGCCGCGCCTACGATATCGTCGGCCCGATCTGCGAGACCGGCGATTTCCTGGCCAAGGACCGTCAGCTGGCCCTGGAAGAAGGTGACCTGCTGGCCGTGCATTCGGCCGGTGCCTACGGGTTTGTCATGAGTTCCAACTACAACACCCGCGGCCGTGCGGCCGAGGTGCTGGTGGACGGTGATCAAGCGTTTGAAGTGCGTCGCCGCGAGACGGTAGCCGAGTTGTATGCTGGCGAAAGCCTGCTGCCGGAGTAAGCCATGCTGCTGCGTTTTACCAAGATGCACGGGCTGGGTAATGATTTCATGGTCCTTGACCTGGTCAGCCAGCACGCGCATATCCTGCCCAAGCACGCTAAACAGTGGGGCGACCGCCACACCGGCATCGGTTTCGACCAATTGCTGATCGTCGAGGCGCCGAGCAACCCGGAGGTGGATTTCCGTTACCGGATCTTCAACTCCGACGGCTCCGAAGTGGAACAGTGCGGGAACGGTGCGCGCTGCTTTGCGCGCTTTGTGCTGGACAAGCGCCTGACCGCCAAGCGCCAGATTCGCGTCGAAACCAAGAGCGGCGTGATCGAGCTGGATATTCGCAGCGACGGCCAGATCAGCGTCAACATGGGCGCGCCACGCCTGGTGCCGGCGGATATTCCGTTTCAGGCCACCGAGCAGGCCGCCAGTTACGCGCTGGACGTAGAAGGCAAAATCGTCGACATCGCTGCCGTCTCCATGGGCAACCCCCATGCCGTGCTGCGGGTCAACGACATCAATAACGCCCCAGTGCATGAGCTGGGGCCGAAGATCGAGCATCACCCGCGCTTTCCGGCACGGGTCAATGTGGGCTTTTTGCAGGTGATCGACCGTACCCGCGCGCAGCTGCGTGTGTGGGAACGCGGCGCCGGCGAAACCCAGGCGTGCGGCACCGGTGCTTGCGCCGCAGCCGTCGCCGCGATCAGCCAGGGGTGGATGGATTCGCCCCTATTGATCGACCTGCCTGGTGGACGCTTGTCCATCGAATGGGCAGGGCCTGGCCACCCGGTGCTGATGACCGGGCCGGCCTCGCGTGTATACGAAGGACAGGTCCGTCTATGAGTGAGCCAAGCTAATGACCGATAAGCCTCAAGTACCCGCCCAAGCAACCCCAAGCGAAAGTCTGGAGGCCGCTGCTGTCGCGGCGTACCTTGAGGCTAATCCGGACTTCTTCGTCGAGCACGAAGAACTGCTGCCCGCCCTGCGCATCCCCCACCAGCGTGGCGATACCGTGTCGCTGGTGGAGCGGCAGATGAAGATCCTGCGCGAGCGCAATATCGAGATGCGCCATCGGCTTTCCCACCTGATGGATGTAGCCCGCGACAACGATCGCTTGTTCGACAAGACCCGCCGCCTGATCCTGACCCTGATGGACGCCAACAGCCTGGAAGAAACGGTGATTGCCGTGGAAGACAGCCTGCGCCAGGACTTCCAGGTGCCGTTTGTCAGCCTGATTTTGTTCAGTGACAACCCGATGCCGGTGGGTCGCTGGGTCAGCGGCAGCGATGCGCAAACTGCAATCGGCGGCCTGCTTTCGGAAGGCAAGACCATCAGCGGCACCTTGCGTGAACACGAGCTGGACTTCCTGTTTGGCGCCGAACAGCGCAAGCAGATCGGCTCCACCGCCGTAGTCGCCCTCAGCCATCAAGGCCTGCACGGCGTGCTGGCGATTGCCAGCCGCGATCCTGCGCACTACAAAAGCTCGGTGGGCACGCTGTTTTTGACCTACATCGCCGAAGTGCTGGGCCGCGTCTTGCCCCGCCACACCACCACCCTGCGCGCGGTGCGCTAGCCATGGAACGGCAACTGGACGCTTATTGCGCTCACCTGCGCAACGAGCGCCAGGTGTCGCCTCACACCCTGGAAGCCTATCGACGGGACTTGAACAAGGTCCTGGCGTACTGCGAAAAACAACAGATCAGCAGCTGGAAGGCCCTGGATATCCAGAGCCTGCGCAGCCTGATCGCGCGCCTGCACCAGGCGGGCCAGTCTTCGCGCAGCCTGTCGCGCCTGCTCTCGGCGGTACGCGGCCTCTATCACTACCTCAACCGCGAAGGCCTGTGCGACCACGACCCGGCCAATGGCCTGTCGCCGCCCAAGGGCGAGCGGCGCCTGCCCAAGACTCTCGACACCGACCGCGCCCTGCAATTGCTGGACGGCGCCGTTGAGGACGACTTCCTGGCCCATCGTGACCAGGCGATTCTGGAGCTGTTCTATTCCTCAGGCCTGCGCCTGTCGGAGGTGACCGGCCTGAATCTGGATCAATTGGACTTGGCGGACGGTCTCGTGCAAGTGCTCGGCAAAGGCAGCAAAACCCGTGTGCTGCCGGTGGGCAGGAAGGCCCGCGAAGCCTTGCAGCTGTGGTTGCCGCTGCGCCTGTTGACCAACCCGGCCGACGATGCGGTGTTTGTCAGCCAGCAAGGCCGACGCCTGGGGCCGCGGGCGATTCAGCTGCGGGTCAAGGCGGCCGGCGAACGCGAGCTGGGGCAAAACCTGCACCCACACATGCTGCGACATTCTTTTGCCAGCCATATGCTGGAGTCGTCCCAGGACCTGCGTGCCGTACAGGAGCTGCTCGGCCACTCCGATATCAAGACCACGCAGATCTATACCCACCTCGACTTCCAGCACCTGGCGACGGTATACGACAGCGCCCATCCACGGGCCAAACGCATCAAGGGCGGCGACTCATGAGTATCAAGCTGATCACCTTCGACCTGGACGACACGCTCTGGGACAACGTACCCGTCATCATCAACGCCGAGGCGTCGATGCGCGAATGGCTGGCGGTTAACGCCTCCAAGGTGGGCGACTTGCCTCTGGAGCATTTCGCCAGCCTTCGCCAACAGGTGTTGGAGCACCATCCCGAGCTTAAATATCGCATCAGCATCCTGCGCCATAAGGTCCTGATGCACGCGTTTGAAGAGGCCGGTTACCCACAGCCTGAGGCCACGCAGATGGCAGACGTGTGCTACGAGGCGTTTATTCTCGCCCGTCACCAGCTCACCCCGTTCCCGGAAGCGGAGCCCATGCTACAGGCGCTGCGCCAGCACTTCCTGCTGGGCGTGATCACCAACGGCAATGCCGATGTGCAACGCGTAGGGCTGGCGGATTACTTCCACTTTGCCCTGCGCGCCGAGGATATCGGCATCGCCAAACCGGATGCGCGGCTGTTTCAGGAAGCCTTGCAACGCGGTGGCGTGGATGCAAGTCAGGCCGTGCATGTTGGCGATCATCCTGGCGATGACATCGCCGGGGCGCAGCAGGCCGGGCTTCGCGCAGTGTGGTTCAACCCGACGGGCAAGGCGTGGGAAGCGGATAAGCAGCCGGATGCCGAGATTCGCAACCTGACGGAATTGCCGGAGCTGCTGCGTAGCTGGCAGTCACGCTGAGGAATCAATGTAGGAGCTGGCTTGCCTGCTCCCACAGGGCTATGTAGTGAATTTTAGGAATTTGTTTCAGGCATGAAAAAGCCCGCAGCGACGGCGGGCTTTTTCTTACAAGCGGGCTGCTGACCTCAGATAGGTCGGCTGCCGTACTTGTTATCCGGCTTCTTCGGTGGGTCTGCCACCACGTTGGCCTCGACTTCCTGCACTTTGCCGCCTTTAGCTAGGAATTCTTCCATCGCACGGGCCAGCGCATCGCGCTCTTTGTTCTTGGCTTCAACGCTCGGCAGTTCGTCAACCGACACCGCAGCCTTGGCCTTGCCCTTGGCTGCCGGGACCGGTGCATCGTCGCCACCGTCGTCGTCAGCCACGTCTTCGGCAGCCGCCTCAAGACCTTCTTCGGTTTCGTCGTCGTCGCCTACTTCAAGGTCGTCGTTTTCCAGATCATCGTCGCTCATGTTCTACCTCATGACTTGCGAAAAGCAGATTAGTTATAGCCCAGCTTCATCCTCTGTCGAGGCCGCCGGAAAAAAATCACATCCACTGGGTTTCCAGTGGCTTATGCCCCGTCACCGTGCAACGTGGCGAGGACTTTACGAGCACCGCCGAGATCTCGGTGCTCGCCCAGATAAACACCTTGCCAGGTCCCTATCGCCAAGCGGCCGGCCTTGACCGGCAAACTCAGCTGGCACCCCAGCAGACTGGCCTTGAAGTGCGCCGGCAGATCATCCGGACCTTCGTCGTTGTGTTCGAACCCTGCACGCCCTTGCGGCACCAGCGAGTTGAAAAAACGCTCGAAGTCACGGCGAACCGCCGGGTCGGCATTCTCGTTGATGGTCAACGAGGCCGAGGTGTGCTGCAGCCACAAATGCAACAGGCCTACGCGACACGCCTTCAATTCAGGCAGGCCGGCAAGCAACTCATCCGTTACCAGGTGAAAGCCCCGGGGCTTGGCCCGCAGGGTAATCAGGGTCTGTTGCCACATACAGTTCTCCGCCCATCGGCGCGCATTCTAGCGCGGTCTGGGAAAAAACAAAGTGTCGAATACGCCTACATGCATGTAAGACTTTCGCACCCTCAAAAGTGCCGTGTGGATCCCATCACAAACTCGGCAAAAAACCCATCCGCCTTTAGCCACAGACAAACCTCAGACAAAAAAATGCCCGGCAAGCCGGGCATCTTTTTTTCGCGTACTTACAAGTTGTAGCCGCGTTCGTTGTGTTGCGCCAGGTCGAGGCCCACAGCCTCTTCTTCTTCGGTTACCCGCAGGCCCATCACCATGTCCAGCACCTTGAGGATGATGAAGGTCACGATGGCCGTGTAGATCACGGTAAAGCCCACGCCTTTGCACTGGATCCAGACTTGCGCCGCGATGTCAGTGGTGGCCGCGTTGAAGCCGCCCAGCGAAGGCGCAGCGAACACGCCGGTGAGGATCGCGCCGAGGATACCGCCGATACCGTGCACGCCGAAGGCGTCCAGGGAGTCGTCGTAGCCCAGTTTGCGTTTCAGGGTAGTGGCGCAGAAGAAGCACACCACGCCCGCCGCCAGGCCGATGATCAGCGCGCCCATCGGGCCCACGGTGCCGGCAGCCGGAGTAATTGCAACCAGGCCGGCGACTACGCCTGAGGCAATGCCCAGTGCGCTTGGCTTGCCGTGGGTGACCCACTCGGCGAACATCCAGCCCAGTGCGGCAGCAGCGGTAGCAATTTGAGTCACCAGCATCGCCATGCCGGCAGTGCCGTTGGCCGCCGCAGCGGAGCCGGCGTTGAAGCCGAACCAGCCCACCCACAGCATGGCTGCACCGACCAGGGTGTAACCCAGGTTGTGCGGCGCCATTGGCGTGGTCGGGAAGCCTTTGCGCTTGCCAAGTACCAGGCACGCCACCAGGCCAGCCACACCGGCGTTGATGTGCACCACGGTGCCGCCGGCGAAGTCCAGCACGCCCCAGTCGCCCAGCAACGAGCCCGGACCGCCCCACACCATGTGGGCAATCGGCGCGTAGACCAGGGTGAACCAGACGCCCATGAAGATCAGCATCGCGGAGAACTTCATACGCTCGGCGAACGCACCGACGATCAGCGCAGGGGTAATGATCGCGAAGGTCATCTGGAAGGTGACGAACACCGCCTCAGGGAACAGCGCCGCAGGGCCGGTGATGCTCGCCGGGGTTACGCCCGACAGGAACAGTTTGGACAGGCCGCCCACGAACGAGTTGAGGTTGACGACGCCTGCTTCCATACCGGTGGTGTCGAACGCCATGCTGTAGCCGTAAACGAACCACAGGATGGTGATCAAACCGGTGATGGCGAAGCACTGCATCATCACGGAAAGAATGTTTTTGGAGCGAACCATGCCGCCGTAGAACAGCGCCAGGCCCGGAATGGTCATGAACAGTACCAGCGCGGTGGATGTGAGCATCCACGCCGTGTCGCCGGAATTGAGGACTGGAGCGGGGGCTGGGTCCGCCGCCAATGCCAGGGCCGGCATTACGAGGGACAACAGGGCTCCTAGCCCTGCGAACTTACGCAGAGTCATATTGTTTTCTCCTGGGGCGTTGGGGGTTTGGCGGCTTAGATTGCGTCGGTATCGGTTTCGCCGGTACGGATGCGAATAGCCTGTTCCAGATTGACCACGAAGATCTTGCCGTCACCGATCTTGCCGGTGTTGGCCGCCTTGGTTATCGCCTCGATAACCCGGTCAAGATCCTTGTCGTCAATGGCGACATCAATCTTCACCTTTGGCAGGAAATCGACCACGTATTCCGCGCCGCGATACAGCTCGGTGTGACCCTTCTGCCGACCGAAGCCTTTGACCTCAGTAACGGTAATGCCCTGCACGCCGATCTCGGACAGTGACTCGCGTACATCGTCCAACTTGAACGGCTTGATGATGGCAGTGACTAGCTTCATGAAAACTCTCTCCCGAATTGGTGGACTTGCCCCAGGAAAACAAACCCGTCTCAAGTCTAAGCGCAGTGCCTGGCTTTGTAACGCGTCGTCGCCTCGGCATTTGCCGTTGCGACGCCAGCGAACCACTGGTGACGAAACCTGTACCCCTGATCCGTCGGCGCACTGCATTCGTCACAGCGACTGCATCAGTGCATGGGTCATGATCGTCTAAGCAGAAACCTTGCCAGCTCCGTAAAAATCACTGAAATCAGGCCTTTGCCCACTTATGCCCACCTGCGGGGCGTTTTGGCGGCGCCAATGCGCACAAAAACAGTGCGTAGCCGCCCGACCCCCTGCGCGAAAAGCGTGCGCTCGCGGCCGTGAAAAAGACTATAGACGCTGCGTGATACACTGCCGGCCAACAGTTTTCCGGAATATTTCCCATGCTCGCGCCCAAAGACCTCCTCGACGCCCTGAGCGGCCACGCCTCTCGCCTGTTCAGCGGCGAAACCCCGCTGCCCCGCAACGAAATCGAAAGCCAGTTCAAGGCCTTGCTGCAAAGCGGCTTCAGCAAACTCGACCTGGTGAGCCGGGAAGAGTTTGACAGCCAAATGGTCGTACTGGCCCGCACCCGTGCGCGGCTGGAGAGCCTGGAAGCGAAGGTGGCAGAGCTGGAAGCGCGGTTGGCGCCACCTGCTGCTGAATAAACAGATTTTTTGAAACTGATGGGAAGGCTGCAATGGCCTTCCTGCTATCGTCTTCCAGCGAATATCTTCAGGAATCTTCCTACGACATGCGCTGACGCTTTCCGATAGCATCGCCACGCCCCATCTCTTTAGGCTGCTCGCTGCTGAACATTCAGCGCTGGGTTTGGCGACCCGGAAAGCTTGCGACGCACAGCGTCCACCATCCGATACCGGGCATTAGCCCCGGCTCGTTTTATGGCGGCTGCGTGTGGGAGACCTCAGGGTCTGCCGGTATTCGCTTGCACCGGCTCGCCAACCCGCACGCAGCTGCCACCCTTATCGTTTGGCGACGGTAAACGGCAGTCCTCTCAAGCGAATATGGGTACTGCACCATGGAAGACGATCACCTCATTCCTCATGTGTTTACGCGGCACAATCTGCACCTTCATGCGCTTTTGTTGGAGAACCAAGCTTGGTTCAGCGCACGTGATTTGGGTCGGTTGCTGAGGCTTTATTTGGATGAGCGAGCGTTGCGTAAGCTTGATCCGGATCAACGTCAGTACCGCAAGGTGCTCCATCATGGTGCCGTTGAACGGACGCTACTGATCAGCGAATCCGGCATCTATGCGCTGCTGGTTTACCACTACTGTCCTGAATATCGAAGCCTTCGTGAATGGTTGACCCATGATGTGATCCCTGCCCTAAGGGACGCAAAAACAACTGCCTGCTATGAGCGTCCAGCACTCAGCCTAATAAAATGGCCTCAAATGTCCCTCAGTCTTCTGCACTGGAATAATCAAGCATGGATCAAGTTGCAAGATGTGCCGCACATGCTTCCTTCGCCAGAAAGCCCCGGGAAGCCCCAAGCGCCTACCTGGTGGAAATGGATCTGGCGGCGGCGGCGGCGGCCATACCAGCTAGAATAATTGTTTACAGGTATCTGATCGGGTCCTAGGGACAATGGCTGCGATCCTGTGTCAGACTCATCACTATTAGAAATATTCAATAGACGAGTCTTGCGACTCGTCTAGATTGGTTGAAGAAAACATAACCGTCCATTCCAGACGGCTCAACCAATTCGACAATTGGGTGAAAACATGGCAAGCGGGAAAATACTCAGACAGCTCATAAAAGCTGGAACTGCAGGAAACAAGGATGACTTCCACCGTGCTTCTGAAGCCATTATTGAAGAAGAAAGGCAGAAACAACATCATTTATTAGCCAATGATCTGGAAAAAATACTGTATTCCAGCTCATCACCGATGGTGCTCCCGTCGAGTTCACGACTTATCGGGCCTGTTCCGGTAGACAAAGAGCGCGGCCTACCGTTACTTGATATCAGCACGCCTAAACGATCGCTGGATGAGCTTGTTTTACCAAAAAACAAGATCGGCATGATCGAAGAATTTTTAGAAGAACATCGCCGTAGTGATGTACTTAGATCATACGGAATGCAGCCTTCTAACAAAGTGATATTTTTTGGCCCTCCGGGATGCGGAAAAACTCTAACAGCGGAAATCATCGCATTCGAATTAGACATGCCGCTTGCAGTAGTTCGTCTAGACACACTAGTCTCATCGTATCTTGGCGAAACCGCTACAAACTTGCGCAAGATATTCGACTATATTAGCTCGACGCCACTGATAGTACTTTTTGATGAGTTTGATGCTTTAGGCAAAGAGCGCAGTGACAACTCCGATCACGGGGAGCTACGCAGAGTAGTAAATGCAGTGCTACAAATGATCGATTCCTATGACGGAAAAAGCATAATCGTAGCAGCTACCAACCATGAGCACATACTTGACTCTGCTATATGGCGCAGATTTGATGATTCGATAGAGTTTGGACTACCCAACAAAGAAACAATAACAAAAATTCTTAAGCTTAAGCTACGCGGAGTCCGTAGGCAATTTGAAGTCGACATACCCGAAATTATAGAATTATTCGAAAACCTAAGTGGTGCGGACATAGAAAGAATTTGCAGGCGAGCAATAAAACGAATGATCTTGCGCAACAATGAATTTCTATCGATCAATGATATTGAGCATGCAAAAGATCGAGAGTCTCGACAATAATTAAAACCAGGATGCGCAAGGATGCCTCAAGACTATAAACATCTGCCTATCTCTAAAGAAAATCTAACTAATGATAGGCGAACACGGCAATTTAACCCCCCGAAACCCGAGCGCGGGGATATACGGATTCACGGGCAAAAACTGGGGGTAGGATTAAGAAATGCCATCGCCAGCTCGCGTTTACAACCAAGGTCAGATGACAGCCGCTTAGTATTGAAAATACGATATTCCGGCATGTTTGACTTTACAAAAATGAAAAAGCACGGAGTCGAATTTGTAAGTCAAGAAGACAATAACATCTGTATCGTATTTGCCTCAGAAAAAGGGTTAGCAGAATTTGCTGACCACCTAGCTCGGCTTGGCATAAATGATGACAATATGTCTTATAGGTCGATATTAGAAGCATTAGACGGGATCGACAATTGGACGTCCGAAGACCGTAAGAGCTGGGCAATTAATTCGTTTGGACTTCCCACCTCAGAACGCTTCAAGCTAGATATTGAGCTATGGCCAATTCAATACCCCCAACATCCTGAGCGAACTCGCCTTATCGACTTATTTGATAAATGGCTAGCTAAAAATAGCATTGGCATATCAGATAAGGTGAATTTGGATAGCCTCCTGATGTACAGGGTAGATGTCAACTTGACTCAAGCAAACCTTCTTCTATCTCATCAAGATGTTAGGCTAGTTGACCTCCCACCAAGGACCGGCATAGATTTCAAAACTCTTGACCTAGACATCAATGAAATACCAACCTCAATACCTCCGCCGCCGAATGGAAGCCCCAATATATGCATATTGGATAGCGGAGTGAATACAAATCACCCACTGCTAAAATCCTGTATTGGTGAGGCCGTGAGTTTCATTGACGGGGAATCACCCGAAGACATATCAGGCCACGGTACAGCTGTAGCAGGCATCGCCGCTTATGGAAATCTAGAGGAATGTATAACAAGCGGATATTGGCAACCTTCGGCTTGGATACTTAGTGGGAAAATCCTTAAACATGACGAGCATACCGGCGAGCCAATATTTGATATAAATACCATAGAGAGAACACTAGACACCGCGATTCAATATTTTGCTGTGGAATATGACTGCAAAATATTCAACCTCTCCATAGGAAATCTAAACGCCCCCTACAACAATCGCCACGTCCGTGGAATGGCTTATATTTTGGATCAACTATCGAGGAAATATGGCATTCTTTTTATTGTATCTTCGGGTAATTTTTCGGGTTCAGAAAACCCACCAATACCCATAAAAAGCTGGAGAGAAGAGTACCCCGACTACTTAATGTGTGTTCAATCAACCATTATTGATCCCGCGCCAGCGATGAATGTGCTTACCGTTGGAAGCTTAGCTAAGCACACTGCCACAACGAATGCTCAGCGCTATCCTGAAATTAACGAACTCTGCCCTGCATCAGAGGATCAACCTTCTCCTTTCACCAGGCATGGACCCTCAGTTCGTGGAGCCCTTAAGCCAGAGGTCATTGCTATAGGCGGTAATATCGCAACAACGATGCGCCGCAAAGATGAACAATGGAAATCAATTCCATCAGGACTAGGTGTTTTAACGCTGAACCATAACTTCGTCGGTAGGACACTCCTCTCGGAAATGTCAGGAACTAGTTTCGCTGCTCCATATGTTACCTATTTGGCAGCACGATTAGCTACAGAGTATCCAAATGCAACCGCCAATACGTTAAGAGCAATACTGATTAACCATGCTCGCATACCAAACAGCTGTATATCAACATTCCCTGAATCTTGGCGAGAACAGTATAGAAAAGAACATGGCTGGCGCGAATTGCCTAGAGAAGTCTGCGGATACGGAAAGATTGACGACGATATTCTTTACCGTTCCAGTGACGCTGCCGTTGTTCTAATGGCTGAAGAAACGATAGAGAACAATTCACATCAATTTTTTGAACTTCCATTGCCATCAAATTTCCTAAGAAGTAAACGTTCAACCCGCGAACTGAAAGTCTCACTTGCCTTCTCACCACCCGTTAGAACTACACGTATCGAATATTTGGCTACGCGAATGTTCTTTAGACTAGTGCGTGGAAGCTCACTTGATGACGTCCAAAAACACTTCAATCACGACATACAAGATGATCACGAGCCTGTAAGCGATACGATAGATGGAGAGCGAAGATCGATTTCTACCACTATTCGCGACAAGGGTACTGTCCAAGCTAGCACATGGACATTTAAACAATTGCAACCCAATACTAAGTGGTTCGTCGTTGTCACACGAAACGACCGTGATTGGGGTACCGTGCATTGTGAGGAGCGCGAGAGTTATTCACTAGTCGTAACCGTGACGGATCACGAAAATATGGAGGCCACATTGTACGCAGATATCCAATTGCGCTTACAGGAAATGGTACGAGAGCGAGAACGCGTCCGTCTACCTCTGTGAGAGTAACCACTAGCTGACCCGCCTGCGTACACAGCTGGAGAGCACCGCGGCGGAGCTGGAAACCTAATTGACGCCACCCGCTGCGGAATAAACCCGGTCCATGTGGGAGCTGGCTTGCCTGCGATAGCGGTGTCGGATTCATTGCCGCTATGCAGGCAAGCCAGCTCCCACATGTGTTTTTACATCGCTCTTTGGATACGTTCTGTAAACACTCCCCCGTTTCGCTCCTCCCCACCTCGTCTACCCTTGAAAAGCCCGCAGGAAGCGGCCTCCCACTCAAGGAACGAGCATGTCCCTCGCCATCGTCCACAGCCGTGCCCAAATTGGCGTAGAAGCCCCCTCCGTCACCGTCGAAGTGCATATGGCCAATGGTCTTCCCTCGCTTACCTTGGTGGGCCTGCCGGAAACCGCCGTCAAGGAAAGCAAGGACCGCGTGCGCAGCGCCATCCTCAACTGCGCCCTGCAATACCCGGCCCGTCGTATCACCCTCAACCTCGCGCCCGCCGACCTGCCCAAGGATGGCGGGCGGTTTGATTTGGCGATTGCCCTGGGCATCCTGGCCGCCAGCGTGCAGGTGCCGGCATTGATGCTCGATGACGTGGAGTGCCTGGGGGAACTGGCTCTGTCCGGTGAGGTGCGGGCGGTCAAAGGTGTGCTGCCGGCCGCACTGGCCGCACGCAAGGCCGGGCGCACCGTGATAGTGCCCCGGGCGAATGCCGAGGAGGCGTGCCTGGCCTCGGGGCTCAAAGTGATTGCAGTGGACCACTTGCTGCAAGTGGTGGCGCACTTGAATGGGGTTGTGCCGATTGAGCCGTATAAATCCGATGGCTTGCTGTACTTGAACAAGCCTTACCCGGACTTGAGTGAGGTGCAAGGCCAGCTGGCCGCCAAGCGCGCGCTGCTGATTGCGGCGGCGGGCGCACACAACCTGCTGTTCAGCGGGCCACCCGGCACCGGCAAGACCTTGCTCGCCAGCCGCCTGCCTGGTTTGCTGCCGCCCTTGAGTGAGCAGGAAGCCCTGGAAGTGGCGGCGATTCAGTCGGTGGTCAGCCTGGCGCCGTTGAGCCATTGGCCGCACCGTCCGTTTCGCCAGCCGCACCATTCGGCGTCCGGGCCTGCACTGGTGGGCGGCGGGTCAAAACCGCAGCCGGGGGAAATCACCCTGGCCCATCATGGCGTGCTATTTCTCGATGAGCTGCCGGAGTTTGATCGCAAGGTGCTGGAAGTGCTGCGCGAACCGCTCGAATCCGGGCATATCGTGATCTCCCGCGCTCGCGACCGGGTGAGTTTTCCGGCACGGTTTCAATTGGTGGCCGCGATGAACCCCTGCCCTTGCGGCTACCTGGGCGAACCCAGCGGGCGCTGTCGGTGTACGCCGGAGCAAATCCAGCGCTACCGCAATAAGCTCTCGGGGCCGTTGCTGGATCGGATCGACTTGCACCTCACTGTTGCCCGCGAAGCCACCGCGCTGAACCCGCTCCAACAGGACGGCGACAACACTGCAACAGCCTCGGCGGAGGTTGCCGAGGCCCGTGAGCGCCAGCAAAAACGCCAAGGCTGCGCCAATGCCTTCCTCGACCTGCCAGGGCTGCGCAAGCACTGCCAACTGGCAAAGGCTGATGAAGGCTGGCTGGAAAGCGCCTGCGAACGGCTGACCTTGTCCCTGCGCGCGGCCCACCGTTTGCTTAAGGTGGCGCGCACCCTGGCGGACCTTGAGCGGGTTGAACATATTGCCCGGCATCATTTGCAGGAGGCCTTGCAGTATCGGCCTGCCGCAATGAGTTGAGCCTTATGCGGGAAAACCCAACAGCAGCTGCGCCACTTCCAGGACCTCATCCAGCACCGCCTCGGCAGACTCCGCAGACGGCTTGAGCATCAGGTCATCGGCATACCCCATCGCCAACGCGAAGATTTGCCGGGCCGCGCGTTCTGGCGAGTCGCAGCGGAAAACACCCTCAGCCACGCCTCGCTCAATCACCTCGGCGAGCATGCCTTGCCACTGCGCGTTGATCACCAGATACGCCTGGGCCATTTGCGGGTCGTGCATGGCTTCGTCCCAGGCATCCAGCCACAACGCCCAGCCGGCATCAGCGGTGCTCGGCAGGCAGTCACGTAAAAAACCCACCAGCGCCTCAAGCGGCGGCGCATCTGCCAGAGGCTCGCGCACTTCATCCAACTGCTCATTGGCAAAACGCACAAAGGCTTCGCGACGCAGTTCGTTCCAGTCGCTGAAGTAGTGATAGACGTGGCTGCGCGACAGGCCGGCATGCTCGGCCAGGTCGCGGGTGGACACATCGGCAAAACCCTTGCTGCGAAACAGCTCCAGGGCGGCGGCGATAATCTGGTCTTTACGGTCGATACGCGACATGGGCAATTCCTTCGGGCGCCGGCAGATAAGCGGCGCTTGCTTTTTGAGCGATCGCTCAAGGATACTTGAGCAGTCGCTCAATAATAGCGTCTATCACTCCTTTGGTGCACCCATGTCATCCGTGACCCCGCAAATCCTGATTGAAGAAAGCAAGAAAATCGGCCAGCAGTCCGCCGGCCAAACGCTCAAGGCGATTGCCAAGGCCTACCCCGGCAAGCTGTTTTGCACGCTGTCACTGGTGGCGCTGGAAAATGCGCTGCTGCTGGCCTACCCGCTGTTTGCCGGGTTTGCGGTGGACTCGATTATCCGTGGCGATGCCACCAGCGCATTGTTCTACGCCGCGGTGGTCATGGCGTTCTGGGTGGTCGGCGCAGCGCGGCGGGCGCTGGATACGCGCACCTTTACACGGATCTACGCCGACCTTGCGGTGCCGGTAATTCTCAACCAGCGCCAGCAGAACCACAGCACCTCGAAGTCCGCCGCCCGCGTGGTGCTTGCGCGCGAATTCGTCGACTTCTTTGAAAAACACGTGCCGATTATCGCCACGGCGCTGGTCTCGATTATTGGCGCGGCGGTGATGCTGATCGTGATTGAGCCGTGGGTCGGCCTGGCGTGCCTGGCCGCCCTGCTGCTGTGCGTGACGCTGCTGCCACGCTTTGCCCAGCGCAACCAGGAACTGCATGAGCGCCTGAATGATCGCCTGGAGAAAGAAATCGGCCTGGTAGAAAAAGTCGGCGCACCGACCTTGCGTCGCCACTACCACGTGCTGTCACGCCTGCGCATCTGGCTGTCCGACCGCGAGGCCGCCGCGTACCTGTTTCTCGGCACGCTGGCAGCCCTGCTGTTTGTGGTCGCGATCAGCCAGTTGGCCTTGTCGCCAGCGGTCAAGGCCGGCCACATCTACGCGGTCATGACCTACCTGTGGACCTTCGTCACCAGCATGGACGAGGCGCCCGGGATGGTCGACCAACTGGCGCGTCTCAAGGACATCGGCAAACGTGTGGACCCAGGCCTGGGCGAGCATTAAGCCTTAACGAAAACGGTCGACCTCATGCCGCAGGCCGGCCGCCAGAGTTTCCAGTTCCTTGGCGGTAATCGCCAGGTTGGACACCACTTCGCGCTGTTCGCTGTTAGCCAATGCGATGCTTTGCAAGTTGCTGCTCAGCACGTTGGCCGTGCTGCTCTGCTCCTGGGTCGCGGTGGTAATGGCAGCAAATTGCTGGCCTGCCGAACGGCTTTGCTCGTCGATGCGTGCCAGGGCCGAGGCCACGTCGGCGTTACGCGACAGGCCTTCCTGCATCAACTCGTTGCCGTGCTCCATGGTGCTGATGGCGTTGCCGGTTTCCTGCTGGATGCTCTGGATCATCACCGAGATTTCGTCGGTGGCCTGGCGCGTGCGCGAGGCCAGGTTGCGCACTTCGTCGGCAACCACCGCAAAGCCCCGGCCTTGTTCACCCGCCCGCGCCGCCTCGATGGCGGCGTTGAGCGCCAGCAGGTTGGTTTGCTCGGCAATCGAGGTGATCACACCGACGATCCCGCCAATTTCCTGAGAGCGCTGGCCCAAGGTGTTGATCACCGTGGCCGTACTGTTCAGGGCGGTAGCGATATGCTCCAGCGACGACGACGCCTCTTGCATAGAGTTGCGGCCAATACGCGTCTGCTGGGCGTTTTCCTGGGCCAGTCGCTCGGTATTGCCCATGTTGTCGGCAATGTTCAGCGAGGTGGCGCTGAACTCTTCCACTGCGCCAGCCATGCTGGTGATTTCGCCGGACTGCTGCTCCATGCCCTCATAGGCACCACCTGACAGGCCGGACAATGCCTGCGCCCGGCTGTTGACCTCTTCGGCCGCTTTACGGATATGCGAGACCATGGTCGACAGCGCCTCACCCATCTGGTTGAAGCTGCTCGCCAACTGGCCGATTTCGTCATGGCTGGACACATTCAAGCGTGCGCTCAAATCGCCGGCGCCCAAGGCTTCGGCCTGGCGCACCAAGTCGCTCAAAGGCTGCAATTTGCTGCGCAGCAACCACACCGCCGCGCCTACTGCCAGCAACATCGCCAGCACGCTGCCGATCACCAGGCGAATGCCGACCGCCCAGGTGACTGCACGTATTTCGGACTTCGGCATACTCGCCACCACCGACCACGGGCCGCCTTCGAACGGCACCGCGACGCTGTAGAAATCTTCGTTCTTGTCGCTCCAGAAGCGGCCTTTGCCTGGGCTCTTGGCCAGATCAAGCATCACCGGGACCGCCTGGTCCAACGCCTGCACACCGGCCGGTGGCACCAGCCAGTGCTTCTGTTCGTCCAGCAAGGCAAGCGAGCCAGTCTGGCCGATACGGAAGCGCTTGAGGTTGTCGAACTGGGCCTTTTGCTCATCGGTGTAATCAAAGCCGATAAACAACACGGCGATCACCTTGCCGGCGGCATCGCGCACGGGGCTGTACTGGGTCATGTAGGAGCGATCAAACAGCACCGCCCGCCCGATGTAATTCTGCCCGGCCAAAAGGCGCTGGTAAGCCGGATGCTGGTGGTCCAGCACAGTCCCGATGGCGCGATTGCCATCTTGTTTGGTCAGGGAGGTGCTGATGCGGATGAAGTCTTCGCCACTGCGCACAAACACCGTGGCCACGCCACCGGACATCTGCTTGAACTCGTCCACCTCTGCGAAGTTGTTGTTCAACACCTCATCGCCCAGGAGCAGGCTTGGAGTCTGCACACCGGCCACGGCGACTTGCTGGTCCGGGCGCACACTCAGCCCGGCACCAAAGCGCTTCTCAAACAGCCCGCTCAATCGCTGAGTGCTCTCGCGCAAGGTGCTGTGGAAGGTGTTGAGTTGGTCGGCCAGCAAGCGTGCCTCGCTGGCCAGATGTTCCTCGCGGGTGTCGAGGTTGGCCGAGTCGAGGGAACGCAGGGCAAAAACCGTACTGCCGCTGATGACGACCGCCAATATGACGGCCAAGGCGAGGCCTAACTGAGAGGCGATCCGAGCGCGAGGTTGAGACATGACAGCTCCTGGCCGAGGCCAGGATCATCCTGATCTCTTAGCGCAGCTCGGCAAATTATCTGTTGGGAAACGCTGGAAACGGGGGTTCCAACACACCTTCTTCGGCAAGCGCGGGCAATACTTGAGCAATTCACAAGGGCATCGCGCAAACGATTGCACCGAAGGGCTAGGCAAGGCGTTCAACCTGGGGCAATTCCATGGCCTTGACTTCGCCTTGAAGAAACTCCGCCAATCGCCGCAAGCGCTCGCCACCGGGGCGGGTTTTCGGCCATACCAAATAGTAATTTTCCCCACTGGCCACCGCCGTCGGCCACGGCAGGCTCAAACGGCCCTGGGCCACATCTTCGGCCACCATCAGCAAATCACCCATGGACACGCCGTAACCCCGCGCGGCGGCGATCATGCCCAGCTCCAAGGTATCGAACACTTGCCCGCCCTTGAGCGACACCTGGGACGACAACCCCATGCGCTCCAGCCAATTGCGCCAGTCTCGGCGGTCGGGTGTGGGGTGCAGCAGTTCGGCGCTCGCCAGGCGTGAGACATCCCAAGGCCCGTCATTAAGCAGGTTGGGCGCACCCACCGGGATCAGCAATTCGGGAAACAGGTAGCAGGCCTCCCAATCCGCCGGAAAGTGCCCGTAACTGAGCAATACAGCGCAGTCGAAGGGTTCCTGGTTGAAGTCCACTTCGTCCACGCTCATCCATGCGCTGGTCAGTTGCACCTCATTGCCCGGCTGCAAGGCGCGAAAGCGACTGAGCCGCGCCAGCAACCAGCGCATGGTCAGGGTCGACGGCGCCTTCATGCGCAGGATGTCGTCTTCGGCGTTCAGGGTGTGACAGGCGCGCTCCAGCGCCGCGAAGCCTTCGCGCACCCCGGGCAACAGCAGGCGCGCCGCTTCAGTGAGCTGCAGGTTGCGGCCACTGCGCTGGAACAGGCGGCAGGCGAAGTGCTCTTCGAGCGTGCGGATGTGCCGGCTGACGGCACTTTGCGTGATGGAAAGCTCATCCGCCGCGCGGGTGAATGAGTTATGCCGGGAGGCCGCTTCAAAAGCACGCAAGGCATACAACGGAGGCAGACGGCGTGGCATGGAAGAACCTCCTCAGAGCAATGCCCAACCCTAGCATGAGTTTTAATCATGCGAGTGATCGCTTTTATCCTTTTGTGTAATGCGTCAGGAGCGCCGAGAATCAACCCTTTCCCAACCCTCTGACTTTTTGAGCGTGATGATCATGCAACATCCGGTGCGTACTGAACTCTGGGCCATTCTGCGGCTGTCAGGGCCGTTGATTGCCTCACAGTTGGCGCACATGTTGATGGTGCTGACCGACACGCTGATGATGGCCCGCCTGAGCCCCGAGGCGCTGGCCGGTGGCGGCCTGGGCGCGGCGAGTTATTCGTTTGTGGCGATTTTCTGTATCGGCGTGATTGCCGCCGTCGGCACGCTGGTCGCCATCCGCCACGGCGCCGGAGACATCGAAGGCGCCACCCGGCTGACACAGGCCGGGTTGTGGCTGGCGTGGCTGATGGCGTTGGTGGCCGGCTTGCTGCTATGGAACCTCAAGCCAGTTCTGCTGATGTTCGGCCAAACCGAAACCAACGTGCAGGCGGCGGGGCAATTCCTGACCATCCTGCCCTTCGCCCTGCCCGGCTACCTGAGCTTCATGGCCTTGCGCGGTTTCACCAGCGCCATCGGCAAGGCGACGCCGGTGATGGTGATCAGCCTGGGCGGCACCGTCATTAACTACTTGCTCAACCATGCGCTGATCGAGGGCATGTTCGGTTTGCCAAAGCTCGGCTTGATGGGCATCGGCCTGGTCACGGCGATCGTCGCCAATTGCATGGCCCTGGCGTTGATGTGGTACATCCGCAGCAACCGCGCTTACGCGGCCTACCCGCTCGGCACGGGCCTGTTGCGCCTCAACACTCAGTACCTGCGTGAGCTGTGGCGCCTGGGCCTGCCGATTGGTGGCACCTATGCAGTGGAGGTCGGCTTGTTTGCCTTCGCGGCGCTGTGCATGGGCACCATGGGCAGTACGCAATTGGCAGCGCATCAGATTGCCCTGCAAATCGTTTCGGTGGCGTTCATGGTGCCGGCGGGGATGTCGTATGCGATCACCATGCGCATCGGTCAGCATTACGGTGCCGGGCAATTGCTGCAGGCACGCATGGCCGGGCGGGTCGGCATCGGTTTTGGCGCGTTGGTGATGTTGGGATTTGCCGTTGTGCTGTGGCTGTTTTCCGATGCGCTGATCGGGCTGTTTCTGGACCATAACGACCCCGCTTTCCACGATGTCATCGTGCTGGCGGTCAGCCTGTTGGCCGTGGCGGCGTGGTTTGAATTGTTCGACGGCGTGCAAACCATTGCCATGGGCTGTATTCGTGGGCTTAAAGACGCCAAGACTACCTTCCTGGTTGGGCTCGGGTGTTACTGGCTGATCGGCGCGCCGTCGGCGTGGCTGATGGCGTTCACGCTAGGTTGGGGGCCGACCGGTGTCTGGTGGGGTTTAGCGCTGGGCTTGGCCTGCGCGGCAGTCAGCCTGACCTGGGCGTTTGAGGCGAAGATGAAGCGGATGATTCGGCAGGAGCCGGAAATACATCCTGCATTTCATGCCGCACAGACAGAGTAAAAGCCTTGGGTTTACATCCTTCAGCCCAGCAGCGCCTGCTGGCTCTTGCCGAACGTCAAATACTCCACCAGCTCCGGCAACGGCAACGGCTTGCTGATCAGGTAACCCTGGGCCTGATCACACCCAAACAGCCGCAACAACGCCAGCTGTTCAGGGGTTTCCACGCCCTCGGCCACCACTTCCAGGTTGAGGTTGTGGGCCAGGTTGATCATGGCATGCACCAGCTTGCGGTTTTCTTCGCGCTCTTCCATGCCGCCGACAAAGCTCTTGTCGATCTTCAGCAAGGCAATCGGCAAGCTGTTGAGGTGCACGAACGAGGAAAACCCGGTGCCGAAATCATCCAGGGAAAACCGCACACCCAGGCGGCCAAGGGCGTCCATGGTCTGCTTGACCAGATCACTGCGGCGCATCACGGCGGTTTCGGTCAGCTCGAACTCCAGCCACTGCGCCTCCACGCCACGCTCGGTAATCAGCCGGCTCAATGTGGAAAGCAGCTGGCTGTCCTGAAACTGGCGAAACGACAGGTTGACCGCCATGTGCAACGCCGGCAGCCCGCGTTCGCGCAGGTCTTGCATGTCGCGCAAGGCACGCGAGATCACCCAGTAACCCAATGGCACAATCAGGCCACTCTGTTCGGCCAAGGGCACGAACTCACTGGGCGGCAACAGGCCACGCTCGCCGTGGCGCCAGCGCACCAGGGCTTCCAGGCCGACGATATGCCCGTCGTCCAGATCCAGACGCGGCTGGTAATGCAGCTCCAGTTCGTCGCGGCGCAAGGCGCGGCGTAGTTCACTCTCCAGGTCGGCCAGGCTGCGGGCGTTGCGGTTGATGCGTTCGTTGAAGATGTGAAAGGTGCAGCCCTGGGTGCTCTTGGCCTGCTGCATGGCGATGTGCGCGTGCCACATCAGCGGGTCGGCCCCGGCGCGGGCGCGGGCATGTGCCACGCCCAGGCTGCAGCCGATCAGCAGGCTTTCGCCGTCCACCCAATACGGCTCGGCCATGGCTTCGGTAATGCGCTCGGCCATCCACTCGGCGCGCTGGGGCGCACGGCGGGTGTCGATCAGCAGGGCGAATTCGTCGCTGCCCAGGCGCGCCAGTTGGTCACCGGCTTCGAGCTGGCTCTTGAGCCGCGAGACCACTTGCAGGATCAAGCGGTCGCCAGCCTGATGGCCCAAGGCATCGTTGGCGTGACGGAAGTTGTCGAGGTCCAGATGGCCGAGGGCCAGGCCACGGCCTTCGTTTTCGGCCAGGCGCGCCGCGAGCAAGGTCTGGAAACCCTGGCGGTTGGCGATACCGGTAAGCGGGTCCTGTTCGGCCAGGCGCTGCAGGGTGTTCTCCAGCACGCCACGCTCGCGAACGTGGCGCAGGCAGCGGCGCAATGTATCGGTATCCAATGAATCAAGGACCAGCCAATCGCTCACACCCAACGGTGAAACCAGCGGTTCCTGCTCCAGCAGCAATATGCACGGCAAGCTGCAACGGCCTGGGCCGGGTTGCAGGCTGGGGGTGGTCAATAACACGGCACTGTGGTCGTCATCGAACAGACGACTCACCGAGTCCCAGTTGGGCGCGCTGACCAGCACAGCCCCATCGCCCATCGGCGCCAGGCACTCGCGCAACAACGCTGCCCACGCTGGCTCATCGGCCAGTAGCAGCAAACGCAAGGGTTCGACAGGCGTAGACAAGCTAGCTCCCTAGACTCTGCAAAATTGTGTTGGCGGCGGGCATTATGACGTGCTGCCTGATAATCACCAATGATAAGGGTTATCAAATACGACAGCTGCAAGCATTCGTCGTACAAGTGCCCACATCCTGCGGCAAAGTATCAAAACCGGCAAATTTAGATCGAGTGGTACGTCACACCGTCGTTCTAAAGCAGCAGAATCTTGCCAGCCTGTTAAAATGCCCGCCCTTTTGAACAACGACTCCCGAATTTCTGTATGTCCCGACTCAATCCCCGGCAGCAAGAAGCCGTGAACTACGTCGGCGGCCCTCTATTGGTGCTCGCCGGTGCCGGTTCCGGCAAGACCAGCGTGATCACCCGCAAGATCGCGCACCTGATCCAGAGCTGCGGCATCCGTGCCCAGTACATCGTCGCCATGACCTTTACCAACAAGGCCGCGCGCGAGATGAAAGAGCGTGTCGGCACGCTGCTCAAGGGTGGCGAAGGCCGGGGCCTCACCGTGTGTACCTTCCACAACCTGGGGCTGAACATCATCCGCAAGGAGCATGCGCGGTTGGGCTACAAGCCGGGTTTCTCGATCTTTGACGAGACTGACGTCAAAGCCCTGATGACCGACATCATGCAAAAGGAATACGCAGGCGACGACGGCGTGGATGAGATCAAGAACATGATCGGCGCCTGGAAAAACGACCTGATCCTGCCTGCCGAAGCCCTGGAAGCCGCGCGCAACCCCAAGGAGCAGACCGCCGCCATCGTCTACACCCACTACCAGCGCACGCTCAAGGCGTTCAACGCGGTGGACTTCGACGACCTGATCCTGCAGCCGGTCAAGTTGTTCCAGGAACACGCCGACATCCTCGAAAAGTGGCAGAACAAGGTGCGCTACCTGCTGGTGGACGAATACCAGGACACCAACGCCAGCCAATACCTGCTGGTGAAGTTGCTGATCGGCACGCGCAACCAGTTCACCGTGGTGGGCGACGATGACCAATCGATCTACGCCTGGCGTGGCGCGCGCCCGGAAAACCTGATGCTGCTCAAGGTCGACTACCCGTCCTTGAAAGTGGTGATGCTGGAGCAGAACTACCGCTCCACAAGCCGTATCCTGCGCTGCGCCAACGTGCTGATCTCCAACAACCCCCACGAGTTTGAAAAACAACTGTGGAGTGAGATGGGGCATGGCGACGAGATCCGCGTGATCCGCTGCCGCAACGAAGACGCCGAAGCCGAGCGCGTGGCTGTCGAGCTGCTGACCTTGCACCTGCGTACCGACCGGCCCTACAGCGATTTTGCAATTCTGTATCGCGGCAACTACCAGGCCAAGCTGATCGAGCTGAAGCTGCAACACCACCAGATTCCTTATCGTCTGTCGGGCGGCAACAGCTTTTTCGGACGCCAGGAAGTGAAAGACCTGATGGCCTACTTCCGGCTGATCGTGAACCCGGATGACGACAACGCCTTCCTGCGCGTGATCAACGTGCCGCGTCGGGAAATCGGTTCGACGACCCTGGAAAAGCTCGGCAACTACGCCACCGAACGCAAGATCTCGATGTATGCCGCCACCGACGAAATCGGCCTGGGCGAGCACCTGGACACGCGCTTTACCGATCGCCTGTCGCGCTTCAAGCGCTTCATGGACAAGGTGCGCGAGCAATGCGCCGGCGAAGACCCGATCAGCGCCCTGCGCAGCATGGTCATGGACATCGACTATGAAAACTGGCTGCGCACCAACAGTTCCAGCGACAAGGCTGCGGACTACCGCATGGGCAACGTCTGGTTCCTGATCGAAGCGTTGAAAAACACGCTGGAGAAGGACGAAGAAGGCGAGATGACCGTCGAAGACGCCATCGGCAAGCTGGTGTTGCGCGACATGCTTGAGCGCCAGCAGGAAGAAGAAGACGGCGCCGAAGGTGTGCAGATGATGACCCTGCACGCGTCCAAAGGCCTGGAATTCCCCTACGTATTCATCATGGGCATGGAAGAGGAAATCCTCCCGCACCGCTCCAGCATTGAAGCTGACACCATCGAAGAAGAACGGCGCCTGGCCTACGTGGGCATTACCCGCGCACGTCAGACACTGGCTTTCACCTTTGCCGCCAAACGCAAGCAATACGGCGAGATCATCGATTGCGCCCCCAGCCGGTTCCTGGATGAACTGCCGCCGGACGATCTGGCCTGGGAAGGCAATGACGACACCCCGACCGAGGTGAAGGCCGTTCGCGGCAACACCGCCTTGGCGGACATACGCGCGATGTTAAAGCGCTAGAATCGACTACTTTTTAATCTACTTTCGGCGCACACCGCGCCATTAGAGGAAGCTTTCCGTGGAAGCACTGCACAAGAAAATTCGCGAAGAAGGCATCGTGCTTTCCGATCAGGTCCTCAAGGTTGACGCCTTTTTGAACCACCAGATCGACCCGGCGCTGATGAAACTGATCGGCGACGAATTCGCCGCGCTGTTCAAGGACTCGGGCATCACCAAGATCGTCACCATCGAAGCCTCAGGCATCGCCCCGGCGATCATGACCGGCCTGAACCTCGGCGTGCCGGTGATCTTCGCGCGTAAGCAACAGTCCCTGACGCTGACCGAAAACCTGCTGTCGGCAACGGTGTACTCCTTCACCAAGAAAACCGAAAGCACCGTGGCCATCTCCCCGCGCCACCTGACCAGCAGCGACCGTGTGCTGGTGATCGATGACTTTTTGGCCAACGGCAAGGCGTCCCAGGCGCTGATTTCGATCATCAAGCAAGCCGGCGCGACCGTGGCCGGGCTGGGGATTGTGATCGAGAAGTCGTTCCAGGGTGGCCGTGCGGAGCTGGATGCGCAGGGTTATCGAGTTGAGTCGCTGGCGCGGGTGAAGTCGTTGGCGGGTGGTGTGGTCACTTTCATCGAGTAATTTGCAGCACTGCAAACTACATGTGAACAGCGATCAAAATGTGGGAGCGGGCTTGCTCGCGAATGCGGTGTAACAGTCAATAAATGAGTCGACTGATACACCGCTTTCGCGAGCAAGCCCGCTCCCACAGTTGGTTTTGTGTGGAGCGGTTAGTGCGCAGTGGCTTGGAGGCCGGCGAGCAGCAAGCGCTGATACAAATCCTCTTTCAACCCCTCCGGCTGATCCAGCCGCATCCGCTTCAAATGCTCGGGAAACGCCTCCGGCTCCGGTGCATCCAGCGCCGCCCGGCCCAATTCCAGAATCTCCGTCAGCTTGAATTTGCTCTTGAGCCAATTCAGTGCGCGCAACAGATCCCGCTCCTCATCGGTAAAATCAGTGCCTAACGGATACTCGGGGAACAACCGGCGATGCCGCGCCTGAATGCCCTTGAGCCGCTCCGGCGTATTCTCAGTAAAACGTGGGTCCAGTTCGAAGTCGTTGGCCAGCTTGCCAGCCTTTTGCGCCTGTTCGATCAGGTAGCTTTGGAAGCGCGAGTCGGTGATATTCAGCAGCGCCTCGATCACCTTCGCATCCGTCTGCCCACGCAAATCGGCAATCCCATACTCGGTAATGACAATATCTCGCAGGTGCCGCGGGATGGTGCAGTGCCCGTACTCCCAGACAATATTGGAACTGACCTCACCCGCAGATTCGCGCCAACTGCGCAGAATCAGGATCGAGCGCGCGCCCTCCAGCGCATGGCCTTGCGCAACAAAATTGTACTGCCCACCCACGCCGCTGAGTACGCGGCCGTCTTCAAGCTGATCGGCCACGCCCGCACCGAGCAGCGTCACCATGATCGCGCTGTTGATAAAGCGCGCATCCAGGCGTTGCAGACGCTTGAGCTCTTCCTGGCCGTACAGCTCGTTGATGTAGCTGATGGCGGTCATGTTGAATTCGAGGCGTTTGGCGTGATTCATTTCCTGCAAACGCCGGTAAAAGCTGCGCGGCCCGAGGAAGAAACCGCCGTGAATGGAAACGCCGTCAGGCTGCGCAGCGTCATCCAGGGTGCCGGCGTTGGCCTGCTGCTGGGTCGCCACATCCGGGTAGACCTTGCGCCGAATAATCCCGGCATCGGCCAGCACCAGCAGGCCGTTGACGAACATTTCGCTGCAGCCATACAGGCCACGCGCAAAGGGCGCGACCCCGCCCTCGTGGCTGATCAACGGCGCCCACTGGTACACATCCAGGTCCGTCAGCAGCAACCGATAGGCTTCGTTATCGGCCTGGCGCGCCAGCAAGGCCGCGGTCAGCGCATCGCCCATCGAGCCGATGCCAATCTGCAACGTGCCGCCATCGCGCACCAAGGTGCTGGCATGCAAGCCGATAAAGTGGTCCTGGAAACCCACTGGCATATTCGGCGTGGAGAACAGCGTAGTGCTGTCCTTCTCGTCGATCAGGTAATCGAAGGCATCCATGCCCAGCTCGGCATCGCCGGGCATATAGGGCAAATCGCTGTGGACCTGGCCGACAACGAGGATGGTTTCGCCTGCTTCGCGGCGCTTGGCGATCATGGGCAGCAGATCGAGGGTGATATCGGGGTTGCAGCTCAGGCTCAGCCGGTCGGGGTGCTCGGCGCTGCTGGCAACCAATTGCGCCACCAGGTTCAAGCCGGCGGCGTTGATATCGCGGGCGGCGTGGCTGTAGTTGCTGCTGACGTAGTCCTGCTGGGCCGATGCGCTGTGCAGAAGGCTGCCGGGCTGCATGAAGAATTGCTGCACTCGGATGTTCTTTGGCAGGCTGTCCTTGTGCAAATCCGCCAGGAAATCCAGCTCGGGATAGTCGCCGAATACCCGCTCGATAAAGGGTTCGAGAAAGCGCTTCTGCAACCCGTCACCCATGGTCGGGCGGCCCAGGGCCAGTGCGGTGTAAATCGTCAGCTCGCGCTCCGGCAGCTTGGCAATACGCCGGTAGAGCGCGTTGACGAACAGGTTGGGCTTGCCCAAACCGAGCGGCATGCCCATGTGGATATGCGCCGGCAGGCGCGCCAGTACGTCGTCAACTGCTTGCTCGATTGAACACAACTGCACCATCCGACCCTCCTGAACATTCCGTGATTAGGGGTTGGACCGAGCTTGCCGGGTCTTTGCTGCAATGAACAGCAATCAATTTGATAAGGCCATCCCTGTGCGCATGAAGAAACTGCCAAATAAAAACCTAATTAAAATAGAAACATATCATAAAGGTTTAACCCGAGATTACGACCAAAGAAAAGCCTTACGACTCGTTGAATAAAAGCCCTACGTTCATTTAGGACAAGATCAAAACACCAATTATATCCACGCACTAATATCGATTTCAGTATGAAACCATCTTCAAAAGGCTATACACCTAACGAATACAAATACCCAAGGAAGCGCAATGAAAAATATTAATCATATAATAATTATCGGTTTCGGAAGCGTCGCACAAGGCCTGCTCCCACTATTTTCAAGGCATTACAATGGAGTGAGCGTGACAATTTTTGAGAAACACCTAAACGAGAGCCTTATCGAAATCACCACCGAATTTTCAGCCACCCTGGAAGAAAAGGCCATAACCGCTGAAAACTTCAAACCCATACTCTCGCCGTACTTAAACGGAAATACTTTTTTAGTGAACCTCGCAGTATCTGTCTCAAGCCTGGAGCTTTTAGAGCTGGCTCAAAAGTATGACTCACTTTATCTAGACACCTGTATAGAGCCGTGGGCCTACAAAGACGAAAAATACCAGGCGCTTATCACAAACTATCAGCTTCGCGAAGTAATTAAAACGTATCAACAGAAAACTACTGGCCCAACCGCTGTTGTCGCCCATGGCGCAAATCCTGGCTTCATCTCAATTTTATTAAAGAAAGCTTTAGTAGAAATGGCCGCAGCAAACAACATAGTAGCAGAACCGAAAAACCAGATTGAATGGGCAGCGCTTGCCAACATCCTTGAAATACAAGTCATACAAATCTCCGAGCATGACTCCCAAGTCAGTGCATCAGCCCGCGCCCCCCAAAACTTCGTCTCCACATGGTCTGTGGACGGTCTCGTTACCGAATGCCTGCAAGCAGCAGAATTGGGCTGGGGCACACACGAAACAGAAATTCCTTACGGCGCAAGAAAAAATGGATATGAACTAGAAATGCTAGAGCAAGGGTGTAACGTTAGAGTTAAAAGCTGGTCACCTAACTATTTTGAATTTTCTGCCTATTTACTAACCCATAACGAAGCACTGTCAATTGCTGAATATTTGACTTTAGGCGACCCCGAGAATCCTACCTACCGCCCAACTGTTTACTATGCGTATGAATCTTGTGATCAGACACTAGATTCAATGCAACTTTTGGGTCAGAGTGAGCAATCAGAAAAAATCAAAAAAACGATTTTAAAAGACGAGATTATTTCGGGAATAGATGAGCTTGGCGTTTTCCTAATCAGCAAAAAATTCCGCGCCTTCTGGTTAGGGTCAAATCTATCAATTGGTAAAGCCAGGAAAATGGCCAAATACAACAGTGCGACAAGCTTACAAGTTGCCTCCAGCATAATTGGCGGCATGAAATGGGCAGAATACTTTCCAAACGCTGGCGTCATAGAGTCCGAAAACTTGGATTGGCGTTACGTATACGACATCACTGTTAACTATTGGGAACCCATCGTCAGTCAACAGACAGACTGGAAACCATCGGATGTCGACCACACGCTGTCTTTCAGTAACTTTTTAGTATGAAGCCGTCTACCTGAAAAAACTTTACCAAAGGGCCGCTATCATGAATAACATTCAGAGCACCTCTAATACGCCGAAAAAATCAAGCAATGCATCTTCAATTCTCAAGGATTTTTGCTTTCCTCCGTTAACACTTAGCAAGGCAGAGAAGGCTACTTGGAAAGAAATTTTCTTCGACTCAATAATTACCGAATACGATGCAAGGAGGCTTTATTGGTATATCGCTGATCAGAATCCAGCTTGCATCTCTGAATTGGGAGTTTTCCCCATACTTCGTGCAATATTTAGACTTATGGTTTTTAGATGAAAAAAATCATGCCGACGGCTTTATAGAACTGAATCGTTTGATATTTAATACAGGCGAAGAAGCTCTCTTGGACAATTTAAAATCAAGAAACAGCGACTTTCAACCCTTTGAAGAAATTTTATCAAACGAATTAAGCTTACTTACTGTGTTTGCGTACGATGAATACACCTCAGTCAAAACATACAAGAAAGATACGTTCTATAATCAGTTTGGGCACTCGGGCTTCGACACATGGATTTGCAACTTAATCGCCGATGAAGCAACCCATTTCGCAAACACTATAAAATTATTAAGAAACAACCACTCATCCTGTCTAGAGCTGATTGAAAAAACCTTAAACCGTATTATTCAACTTGAAAGTACCCCTTACAGAAATACTTTCTTGCTCGATCATGACGGGCCACACTTTCTTCTAGGCAATAGTGATTATGCGGAAGCTGCCGCGAGTGAAATACTAGACATCCTAACTAGAGATAAACAATGAAAAACAGTCACTATTTAATAGCCTCCATGGTGCTCATGGTGTTTGGCGAAATCCTAACTATCTATAGTGAAGTGTATGCCTCAAAACTTTCTGGACGAGTTATAGAAAATCCTGAACTTTTTATAAAACCTATTTTACTCATATGCATTGCCGGCATAAGTCTGATATTCGCTTATTGGTTAGGTTACCAAGGCACAGGGAATATATGGATCGTGACAGTGGCGTCACTCACACTACTGCTTATATTAGAACCCATCGTCATTTATGCGATGCTAAAGGAACTACCGGGGCGCGGGGCACTCATCGGACTCATTCTTGGAGCCGTAGGGCTACTGGCGACCTTGGTACTTTAAAATATGCGAAAGCGCTCTTGTTACCCAAAGGTTAGCCCACTTTGCGGGCTAACCTTTTGTAAAGGCTTAACTTTTTACTTCAATCCAGACATCTTCTCGATTGCGCCCTTAAGCTCGGCATCCGAGCAATCGGCGCAGGTGCCTTTAGGCGGCATGGCATTCAGGCCAGTGATGGCCTTGGCCAGCAAGCCGTCGAGGCCGCCCTGGTGGTCGGCACGGTCTTTCCAGGCCGCGGTGTCACCGATTTTCGGCGCGCCCAGCAAACCCGTGCCGTGGCACGCGTTGCAGTGCTTGGCAATCACCTCATCCGGCGTCTTCGCCCCGCCGCCGCCGCCCGCAGCCACGGCAACTTCCATCCCTTTGCATTCCTGGCCCTGGACACACACCTGGCCGACAGGCTCCAGGCGCTTGGCAATCTCATCATTGGTCGCAGCTTGAGCGCTGACAGCCCATAGGGCCAGTACGGTTGCTGGTGCAGCCAGCATTTTCATAATTAGGTTCACGCGTTCACCCTCAATGGTGGCTATTCACGCCTGCGGCCACGGTTTCGCAGGCGGCGAAAGTATAACGGTTAGCCCGTCAGGCCGAAACAACCCTATTAAATAAAGGGAGATTCGGCCGCACGGTTACAGCGACGGGTGTGTCTGCAACGCTGGCAGCACGCCTCTTCTGTCAAAAGTTCGCGGGTGTGGCTGCGCTGATTAGTCGCGCCGGCACATCGAACGGGTTGCGAAAACGATGCGGCTTGGTGCTTTCAAAGTAGTAGCTATCGCCAGCTTCGAGCACAAAAGTTTCAAGGCCGACCACCAACTCCAAACGACCTTCCACCAGAATCCCGGTTTCTTCGCCTTCGTGGGTGAGCATTTCTTCGCCCGTGTCGGCGCCCGGCGGATAGATCTCGTTGAGAAACGCGATCGCCCGGCTGGGGTGCGCGCGACCCACGAGTTTCATGGTGACGGCACCGTCCGAGATGTCGATCAGCTCATTGGCTTTATAGACGATCTGCGTCGGTTTTTCCTGGAGGATTTCCTCGGAAAAGAACTCGACCATGGACATGGGGATGCCGCCCAGCACCTTGCGCAAGGAGCTGATCGAGGGGCTGACACTGTTTTTTTCGATCATCGAAATGGTGCTGTTGGTGACACCCGCGCGCTTGGCGAGCTCACGCTGGGAAAGACCTTTGAGTTTACGGATGGATTGCAGTCGTTCGCCGACGTCCAATGCAGGAGCCTCCTAGGATTCAGGCTTTGTTGTAATTGAGCGTTATCATGGCGACAGCGTTCAGTATTTACAACACTTGGGCCTAAATCCCGCAGGGCTCTACTCGTAGGCGCTGCTTAAGCCCCGCAATAGAGCCTTGGCACGCGGCGCAGGTTGCAGAAAATCTGGTAGGGGATAGTCTCGGCAGCCGCCGCGACGTCACTGGCAAGGATATTTTTGCCCCACAGCTCCACGGTGGAGCCAAGCCCGGCCTGTGGCACGTCGGTGAGATCAACGCAGAGCATGTCCATGGACACGCGGCCCAGCAACTGGCTGCGTTGGCCCGCCACCAGCACCGGCGTGCCGGTCGGTGCATGGCGCGGGTAGCCGTCGGCATAGCCCATGGCAACCACGCCGATGCGCATCGGTTTTGGTGTGATGAACTTGGCGCCGTAACCGATCGGCTCACCGGCCGGCAGTTCACGCACGCAAATAACTTTCGATTCCAGGGTCATCACCGGCTGCAAACGTGCGGCAATGGCCTGGTCTTCACCAAACGGCGTGGCGCCGTAAAGCATGATGCCCGGGCGCACCCAGTCGCTGGACATATTCGGCCAGCCCATCACCGACGGCGAATTACGCAGGCTGACCTCGGCCGACAACCCTCGGCGCGCCGCTTCAAACACTGCCACTTGCTCGTCACTGCGCACGCAATCGAGTTCATCGGCGCGGGCGAAGTGGCTCATCAGTACGATCCTGGCCACTTTGCCGCTGGCGAGCAGGCGCTGGTACGCCTCGTGGTAATCCTTGGGGTGCAGGCCCACGCGGTGCATGCCCGAGTCGAGCTTGAGCCAAATGGTCAGCGGTTTGCTCAGCCGGGCTTGTTCAATGGCTTCCAACTGCCACAACGAATGCACCACGCACCAAAAATCATGTTCGATAATCAGCGGCAGTTCGTCAGCTTCGAAAAAACCTTCCAGCAGCAATACCGGCGCACGAATCCCGGCAGCCCGCAGCTCCAATGCCTCCTCGATGCACGCCACCGCAAACCCATCCGCCTCGGCTTCCAGCGCTTGGGCCACACGTACGGCACCATGGCCATAGGCATCCGCCTTGACCACGGCGAGGGCTTTGGCTCCCGTGACTTCACGGGCCAGTTGGTAGTTATGGCGCAGGGCCTGGAGGTCGATCAGGGCACGGGCAGGACGCATGGCGGCAGGCTTCTAGGCGGTAAAGTGAAGAAAAACCGGCACCGACTATCAGCCACGGCACCGGGGGGAAAAGCTATGTTTAGGGCAGCGCAGCCACCACGGACAGCTCTACCAGGATCTCAGGCTCGCACAGCTTGGCTGCAACCGTGGCACGGGCCGGGGCCACGCCTTTAGGCAGCCACTTGTCCCACACCGCGTTCATGCCGGCGAAATCGGCGTCGATGTTTTTGAGGTAGATCGTCACCGACAGCAACTTGGTTTTGTCGGTGCCGGCCAGGTCCAGCAAACGCTCGATATTGGCCAGGGTTTCGCGGGTCTGCTGTTCAATCCCGGCACTCATGTCGTCGCCGACTTGCCCTGCCAGATACACGGTACCGCTGTGAACAACGATCTGGCTCATGCGCTCATTGGTGAGCTGGCGCTGGATTGACATGTTTTGCGGACTCCTGGTGGTTGCTGCCGTAACGGGAAATATCGAGACCTTCTGCGCTGATCTGCGGCGTTTTTTTCGCCATCAGGTCAGCCAGCAAACGGCCAGAGCCGCACGCCATGGTCCAGCCAAGGGTGCCGTGGCCGGTGTTCAGGAACAGGTTCTTGAACGGGGTAGCACCGACAATCGGCGTGCCGTCGGGCGTGGTCGGGCGCAGGCCGGTCCAGAAAGTGGCTTCGGACAAATCGCCGCCCTGAGGATAAAGGTCGTTGACGATCATCTCCAGGGTTTCACGTCGACGAGGGTTCAGCGACAGGTCAAAACCGGCTATTTCAGCCATGCCGCCGACGCGGATGCGGTTGTCGAAACGGGTGATAGCGACCTTGTAGGTCTCATCCAGAATGGTCGAGGTCGGCGCCATTGCCGGGTTGGTGATCGGCACGGTCAGCGAGTAACCCTTGAGCGGGTACACCGGCGCCTTGATCCCCAGCGGTTTGAGCAGCTTGGGCGAATAGCTGCCCAGGGCCAGCACGTAGCGGTCGGCGGTTTCCAGCTTGCCATCGATCCATACGCCATTGACGCGGTCACCGGCGTAGTCGAGGCGCTGGATGTCCTGTTCGAAACGGAACTCCACGCCCAATTGCTTGCACATGTCCACCAGACGCGTGGTGAACATCTGGCAGTCGCCGGTCTGGTCGTTGGGCAGGCGCAGGGCGCCGGCGAGGATATCGGTGACGCTCGCCAGGGCTGGCTCAACGCGGGCAATGCCGGCGCGGTCGAGCAGCTCGAACGGCACGCCGGACTCTTTCAATACGGCGATGTCTTTGGCCGCACCATCCAATTGCGCCTGGGTGCGGAACAACTGCGTAGTACCCAGGCTGCGGCCTTCGTAGGCGATGCCGGTTTCGGCGCGTAGTTCGTCAAGGCAGTCACGGCTGTATTCGGACAGGCGCACCATGCGCTCTTTGTTCACCGCGTAACGGCTCTGAGTGCAGTTGCGCAGCATCTGTGCCATCCACAGGTACTGATCGATATCGGCGGTGGCTTTGATCGCCAATGGCGCGTGGCGTTGCAGCAACCACTTGATGGCCTTGAGCGGCACGCCTGGCGCGGCCCATGGCGAGGCATAACCCGGCGACACTTGGCCTGCGTTGGCGAAACTGGTTTCCATGGCAGCGGCGGGCTGACGGTCGACCACAACCACTTCAAAGCCGGCCCGCGCCAAATAGTAGGCACTGGTCACCCCAATGACGCCGCTACCCAAGACCAGAACGCGCATTTTTATATCCTCATCACGGGCTTAGCCGCTGACGTGTGTTATTCGAGCAATGATGGGCGCAGTTTAAAAAACAATGACCAGTGCATTTCACTATATAAATGCCTATATTTGGCGACAATTCTCGGCAAAAACCCTTTTCACAGAGGCGTATCCCCTATGCGTACCAACACCCAGACCAAGCGGGAGCTGGACAAGATCGACCGCAATATCCTGCGCATCCTGCAAACCGATGGGCGCATCTCGTTCACCGAGCTGGGGGAAAAGGTCGGGCTGTCGACCACGCCGTGCACCGAGCGGGTACGCCGCCTGGAGCGTGAAGGGATCATCATGGGCTACAACGCGCGGCTCAACCCGCAGCATTTGAAGGGGAGTTTGCTGGTATTTGTCGAGATCAGCCTCGATTACAAGTCGGGCGACACCTTTGAGGAATTCCGCCGCGCCGTGCTGAAGTTGCCCCATGTGCTGGAGTGCCACCTGGTTTCAGGCGACTTCGACTACCTGGTGAAAGCACGTATTTCCGAGATGGCCTCGTACCGCAAATTGCTCGGCGATATCTTGCTCAAGCTGCCGCATGTGCGCGAGTCCAAGAGCTATATCGTGATGGAAGAGGTGAAAGAGAGCTTGAACCTGCCGATCCCCGACTGACCAAATGGCACAACTCGGTCAAATGTGGGAGCGGACTTGCTCGCGAATGCGGTGTGTCAGATAAAGCATTTTTTACTGATCCACCGCATTCGCGAGCAAGCCCGCTCCCACATTTTGATCCGGTACATCCGTCAGACCAGTACTTGCCGAGTGCTCACCATGTACTCATGGATCTGTTTTTCCACCCGAGGGTGAATCAACTCCACCGGCCGCCGCCCATTGGGGCACGGCAACGTCTTGGTCGTGCCAAACAGCCGGCAGATCAGCGGCCGCTCGTCATACACGGTGCAGCCATTCGGCCCCAGGTGCACGCAGTTCAGCTCGTCCATGGCCGCATCCTGCTCGGCGGCAGTCTTGCGTGGCAGGCGCGACATTTCCTCGGGCGAGGTAGTCACCGGCCCACAGCAGTCGTGGCAGCCGGGGACGCACTCGAACGAAGGAATCTGCCGGCGCAGCGCGCTGATTTTATGGCTGTTGCAACTCATCGAAACACTTACCGAACGGCGAATAGGCGTGGATTCTGACGCAAAACGCCCTGCGCAGACAGCGTCGTCCGTCCGCTGTATCCTGCGTCAAATTTTCCAAACAGGGATGCTCCCCATGACCGCCAGCGCCCGGCACGCCGCTTCCTACTACGCCGCCAGCAGCGTTTCACAGCCCGATTACCCGGCGTTGATGGGTGAAGTGCGCGCCGATGTGTGCGTGATTGGCGGCGGCTATTCCGGCCTGAACACAGCGCTGGAGCTGGCAGAGCGTGGCTTTAGCGTGGTGCTGCTGGAAGCGCGCAGGATCGGCTGGGGCGCCAGCGGCCGCAACGGCGGGCAGTTGATTCGCGGCGTTGGCCACGGCCTGGACCAGTTCAGCAATGTGATCGGCAGCGACGGCGTGCGCCAGATGAAGCTGATGGGCCTGGAAGCCGTCGAGATCGTGCGCGAGCGCATCGAGCGCTATCAGATCCCCTGCGACCTGACCTGGGGTTACTGCGACCTCGCCAACAAACCCCGCGACTTGATCGGCCTGGCCGAAGACGCTGAAGAACTGCGCAACCTCGGCTATCGCCATGAAGTGCGTGTACTGCAAGCCAGTGAAATGCGCAGCGTGATCGGCTCCGAGCGCTATGTGGGCGGCATGGTCGACATGGGCTCAGGCCACTTGCACCCATTGAACCTGGCCCTCGGCGAAGCCGCCGCCGCGCAGCAACTGGGCGTTAAGCTGTTCGAGCAGTCCGAAGTCACGCGCATCGACTACGGCCCAGAGGTCAACGTGCACACGGCCAATGGCAACGTGCACGCCAAGACCCTGGTGCTGGCCTGCAACGCTTATCTCAACGGCCTTAACCCGCATTTAAGCGGCAAGGTGCTGCCCGCCGGCAGCTACATCATCGCCACCGAACCCTTGAGCGAAGCCCAGGCCGCCAGCCTGCTGCCGCAGAATATGGCGGTGTGCGATCAACGCGTGACCGTGGATTACTTCCGCCTGTCCGCCGACCGCCGCCTGCTGTTCGGCGGTGCCTGCCACTATTCCGGGCGCGATCCCCAGGACATCGGCGCCTATATGCGCCCCAAAATGCTCAAGGTGTTCCCGCAACTGGCGGACGTGAAGATCGACTACCAATGGGGCGGCATGATTGGTATCGGCGCCAACCGCCTGCCGCAGATCGGCCGGCTGGCCGATCAACCCAATGTGTATTACGCCCAGGCGTACGCCGGCCACGGCCTCAACGCCACGCACCTGGCAGGCAAGCTGCTGGCCGAAGCGATCAGCGGCCAACAGCAAGGGCGCTTTGATTTGTTCGCCCAGGTGCCGCACATCACCTTCCCCGGCGGCCAACATCTGCGTTCGCCGCTGTTGGCGCTGGGAATGCTCTGGCACCGCTTCAAAGAACTGCTCTGATCAGTCGCGCCAGAAGGGTTTTAAACCTTCCTGGCGCGCTTGTTCGGCAGTCAACCCGACGTCACGCAGTTGCTCGCGGGTCAGGTGCAGCAAGGCTTTGCGCGTGTGGCGGCGGTGCCAGAACAGACTCCAGCGGCTGATATCGCGCGGCGCCTTAGCCCGCTCCTGCCCTGCCTGCAATTCCTGGCTGTGTAACATCAGCCGCACATCGCTCATGCCGTTCATCGTGTTGCCCCTCATTTGCCTGTTGCCATGAGTGACTAGGATGGGCGCGCGGGCAAAACCATTACAGATTCAACCTACCTTTATTAAATCCATACAGATACTGCCTACGAAGGGCTGAATCCTGTATTTTACACCTATCTGTACTGGTCCCTTCGGAGCGATCACCATGACCCTTTACGTCAACCTCGCCGAATTACTGGGCACGCGCATCGAGCAGGGCTTCTATCGCCCCGGCGACCGCTTGCCGTCCGTGCGGGCCTTGAGCGTGGAACACGGGGTGAGCCTGAGCACCGTGCAACAAGCCTATCGCTTGCTGGAAGACAACGGCCTGGCGATGCCCAAGCCCAAATCGGGCTATTTTGTGCCGGTCGGACGCGAGTTGCCGGCGCTGCCGGAAGTCGGCCGCCCAGCACAGCGCCCGGTGGAAATCTCGCAGTGGGACCAGGTGCTGGAGCTGATTCGCGCCGTGCCGCGCAAAGACGTCATACAGATGGGCCGTGGCATGCCGGATGTATTGTCGCCAACCCTGAAGCCTTTGCTGCGCAGCCTGGCCCGCGTGAGCCGACGCCAGGACCTGCCGGGTCTGTACTACGACAATATTCTTGGCTGTATGGAGTTGCGTGAGCAGATCGCCCGACTGTCTCTGGATTCCGGTTGCCAGCTGACTGCCGAAGATATCGTCATCACCACCGGCTGCCATGAGGCGCTGTCCGCCAGCATCCACGCAATTTGCGAGCCTGGGGATATCGTCGCCGTCGACTCGCCAAGCTTTCACGGTGCGATGCAGACCCTCAAAGGTTTAGGCATGAAGGCCCTGGAAATCCCCACCGACCCCATCACCGGCATCAGCCTCGAAGCGCTGGAGCTGGCACTGGAACAGTGGCCGATCAAGGTCATCCAGCTGACGCCCAACTGCAATAACCCGTTGGGCTACATCATGCCCGAGGCACGCAAACGCGCATTGCTGACCCTGGCCCAGCGATTTGACGTGGCGATTATTGAAGACGATGTGTACGGCGAATTGGCCTACAGTTACCCACGCCCGCGCACGATCAAATCCTTCGACGAAGATGGCCGTGTGCTGCTGTGCAGCTCGTTCTCGAAAACCCTGGCGCCCGGCCTACGCATCGGCTGGGTCGCGCCAGGGCGTTATCTGGAGCGGGTGCTGCACATGAAATACATCAGCACCGGTTCCACGGCGACGCAGCCGCAGATCGCCATCGCCGAATTCCTCAAAAACGGCCATTTCGAACCGCATTTGCGGCGGATGCGCACGCAATACCAGCGTAATCGCGACTTGATGCTCGATTGGGTCAGCCGTTATTTCCCCGCCGGCACTCGTGCCAGTCGGCCCCAAGGCAGCTTCATGCTGTGGGTGGAGCTGCCGGAAGGCTTTGATACCTTGAAACTCAACCGTGTGCTGGTGGAACAAGGCGTACAGGTGGCGGTGGGCAGCATTTTTTCCGCCTCCGGCAAATACCGTAATTGCCTGCGCATGAACTACGCTGCCAAGCCAACGCCGCAGATCGAAGAGGCAGTGCGCAAAGTCGGGGCCGCCGCGATGAAGATGCTCGCCGAAGTGGCCGACTGACCTTTCCCCGTAATCTGCCGTCATATCCCACAACCGCCCTGACCTGGAAGCAGTGCCCTTGAAGATTCGACGGCTTTTACCGTTTTTGCTGCTGGGCGCCCTGACGCTGAGTGGCTGCGCTACGGTCAATGCACCGCGCATTCCCAGCGACGTCCTGCCCGCGGCGCAATCCTCGTTCGGCCGCTCGATCCAGGCCCAGGCGGCGCCGTACCAGGGCCGTTCGGGCTTTCGCCTGCTGCCCAACAGCAGCGAAGCCTTCATGGCTCGCGCCGAGCTGATTCGCAACGCCCAGAGCAGCCTCGACCTGCAGTACTACATCGTGCACGACGGCATCAGCACGCGCATGCTCGTGGATGAACTGCTCAAGGCCGCCGACCGTGGCGTGCGCATCCGCATCCTGCTGGACGACACCACCAGCGACGGCCTCGATCAGGTTATCGCCACCCTCGCCGCCCACCCGCAGATCCAGATTCGCCTGTTCAACCCGCTGCACCTGGGCCGCAGCACCGGCGTGACGCGGGCGATGGGCCGGCTGTTCAACCTGTCGCTGCAACACCGACGTATGCACAACAAGCTGTGGCTGGCGGATAACAGCGTGGCCATTGTCGGCGGGCGCAACCTGGGCGACGAGTATTTCGATGCAGAGCCCAACCTCAACTTCACCGATATCGACATGCTCAGCGTCGGCCCGGTTGCGGAGCAGCTCGGCCACAGCTTTGATCAGTACTGGAACAGCGCGCTGAGCAAGCCTATCGATGATTTCGTCTCAAGCCCTCCGTCCAAGGGTGACCTGAACGCCGCCCGCGCACGCCTGCAAGATTCGCTGGCCGAGTCGCGCCAGCAGAACCACGCTCTCTACAACCGCTTGCGCACCTACCAGACACAACCGCGTATGGACATCTGGCGCCGCGAGCTGATCTGGGCCTGGAACCAGGCGTTGTGGGATGCGCCGAGCAAGGTGCTGGCCAAGGCCGATCCCGACCCTCGCTTGCTGCTGACCACCCAACTGGCGCCGGAGCTGGAAGGAGTGAGCCATGAACTGATGATGATTTCGGCATATTTCGTACCGGGGCAACCCGGGCTGGTGTACCTGACCGGCCGCGCCGATGCGGGCGTGTCAGTCAGCCTGCTGACCAATTCCCTCGAAGCCACTGACGTACCTGCCGTACACGGCGGCTACGCACCCTATCGCAAGGCGTTGCTGGAGCACGGCGTGAAACTCTACGAGTTACGCCGCCAACCGGGCGATACGGGCGGTGGCAGTGGCCCGCACCTGTTTCGCCGAGGTGCTTTCCACGGCTCGGACTCCAGCCTGCACAGCAAGGCAATGATCTTTGATCGGCAAAAGTCGTTTATCGGCTCGTTCAACTTCGACCCGCGCTCGGTGCTGTGGAACACCGAAGTCGGTGTACTGGTGGACAGCCCCGAGCTGGCGGAACACGTGCGCAACCTGGCGCTGCAAGGCATGGCGCCGGCGTTGAGCTATGAGGCGAAATTGCAGAATGGCCAGGTGGTGTGGGTGACCGAGGATAACGGCCAGTTGCACACCCTGACACGGGAGCCGGGCAGTTGGTGGCGCAGGTTTAATGCGTGGTTCGCCACCAGTGTTGGCCTGGAACGCATGCTGTAAGAACGCAGAATATCCAATGTGGGAGCGGGCTTGCTCGCGAATGCGGTGTATCAGTGACAGATGTATTGGCTGACACTCCGCCTTCGCGAGCAAGCCCGCTCCCACATTTTGATCGCATTTCAAGTCAGGCAGGCTGTGCGGCGCCGAATGCGCCCTGGCGCAGCAGCAACACCACCAGCCCCAGCGCCCCGGCCGCCATCAACAGCGGCAGCGCATGCCCGCTGATCCATTGACTGCCCGCCCCCGCCACCAGCGGCCCGATCAGGCAACCGATGCCCCACAGCTGCGCTACGTGAGCATTGGCGCGCACCAGCGCATCGTCGCGATAACGCTCGCCGATCAGGATCAGCGACAAGGTGAACAACCCACCGGCGCTCGCGCCAAAGATCACCCACACCGGCCAGATCAACTGCGTATGCAGCAGCAATGGAATCGCCAGGCTTGAGGCCAGCAGCAACACCGCGCAACTCAAGAACAAGGTGCGTCGTGGCAGGTAGTCGGCCAAAGCGCCAATGGGCAATTGCAACAGCGCATCACCGACCACCACCGTGCTGACCATCGCCAAGGCAATCTCGGCGGTGAAACCTTGTTGCAGGCAATACACCGGCAACAGCGTCAGAATCATCGCCTCGAACGCGGCGAACAAGGCCACGGCCCAGGCAATTGCCGGCAGGGTCAGGCAGAAGCGCCAGAGGTCACTGAACGTCACACTGAAGGACTCGGCGGTTGGTGCGCCGGAACGCCCCAGCAGCAATAGCGGCGCGACCACCAACAAGCCAACGCCCACCCAGAAGCCATAGTCATGGTCAGTGCCCAGCACGCCCAGCAGCAGTGGGCCCGACAATTGGCTCAATGCATAACTGCAACCGTACAGCGCCACCAGGCGGCCACGCCACTGCTCGACCACCAACTGGTTGATCCAGCTTTCACCAAGGATAAACACGATGGTCAGGATCACGCCGATCATCAGCCGTAGCACCAGCCACACCGGATAGCTGGGCAGTATTGCCAGCAAGCCGATGGAGATGGCACCGGCCCATAGGCACAGGCGCATCAGGTTGGCGGTGCCCAGCCACGAGGCCATCCGGCTGGAGACCTTCGCTCCGAGCAGTACGCCAAAAGCCGGCATGGCGGCCATCACGCCAATGGCGAAGCTGCCGTAGCCCCAGCCTTCGAGGCGCAGGGACACCAGCGGCATGCTGACGCCCAACGCCAGGCCGACGCTGAGGACAGAGGCCAGCACGGCGAAATAAGTCGCCCAACGCATTTCCACGCTCCTGTGGATAATTATCAAGATCACACAAAACAGTGTGGGAGCGGGCTTGCTCGCGAATGCGGTGTGTCAGTCAAAACAACTGCGACTGTCATACCGCATTCG